>NZIO01000052.1 GCA_002689925.1 Candidatus Pelagibacter sp. | reverse complement strand
ATTGAAATTTTTATTTTAACAAATTATAGAGTTTATAAAAAAGATATTGGTGAATCATTTTCCTGCTCAGGTGTTTGTTTAACTCTTACAAATTTTATAAATAATTGTTTAATTTTTTATATTTCTAATGAAACTTTAAAAGTATCTAATTTTTCTAGGGTTAAAAAAAACGATATAATAAATATAGAACGACCAATGAAGTTCGGTGAATCTATATCAGGACATTTTGTACAAGGTCATGTTGATTCTATTGCTAGAATAAAAAATATAAAAATTTTAGGAAAATCCTGGATAATTATATTCAAAATTTCTAAAAAATTTATTAAATATATTGTTAAAAAAGGATCTATATCTATAAATGGTGTTTCTTTAACTGTTTCTAATTTTACAAAGGATACTTTTGAAATTACTGTGATACCTCACACCTTAAAGATGACCAACTTAATTAAGTTAAAAAAAAATGACATTGTTAATGTCGAATTTGATATATTGGCTAAATATGTCATGAAGGTTTTAAAATGAATCGATCATCATATTCATCTATAGATTTGATCATTAATGATGCCAAAAAAGGAAAAATGTTTATTTTGGTTGATGATGAAAATCGAGAAAATGAAGGTGATTTAGTAATCCCTGCAGTTAATGCTTCGCCAAAAGCAATTAATTTTATGGCTAAATATGGACGTGGATTAATTTGTTTAGCCATTGATAATAAGCAAGCCAAAAAACTAAATCTTTCATTAATGTCCCCTATTAATAGGTCTAGAAACCAAACTGCATTTACAATTTCAATTGAAGCAAAAAAAGGTGTTACTACTGGAATCTCAGCTGCAGATAGATCTTTAACAATTAAAACTGCTATTAAGAATAATGTTAAAAAAAATGAGATTGTTTCACCTGGTCATGTTTTTCCAATAATTTCTAAAGAAGGTGGTGTTCTAGTGAGAGCTGGTCATACAGAGGCTTCTGTCGATATATCAAAATTATCTAATAAATCTAGCTCTGCAGTAATTTGTGAAATTATGAATGATAAAGGAATAATGTCTAAAGGCACAGAGTTATTAAATTTTGCTAAAAAACATAAATTAAAGATTGGAAAAATTGATGAACTTATTGCTTACAGGCTTAAAAAAGAAAAGCTTATTAAATTAAAAAAAGTTTCTAAGATTAAAATTAAAAAAGAATTTTTCACAATAAAGATATTTGAAAATTTATTAGATGGATCTGAAAATTTTTCATTAACCAAAGGAAGTATAAAAAAAAATCCTAGAGTTAGAGTTATTTCATCTAATATAGTAAAAAACTATTTATTTGGAGAAAAATTACCAAATTCTTTTAATAAAACATTAAAATATTTTGAAAAATATAAAGATTGTGTGCTTATATTTATTAGAGATACAAATCTTAAATCAGTTTCACAAACACTAAGAGATTACAAAAGTAACAAATTTTATAAAAAGGGTCATGATAAACTCATTAGAAACTATGGAATAGGAGCTCAAATTATTAATGCCTTAAAGATAAAAAACATGATACTTGTAACTAGGTCTAAGAAAAAAGTTGTGGGATTAGATGGCTATGGTATCAAAATAACAAAACAAGAGATTATTAAATGAAATTAAAAATTTTAGTAATTAGTGCTAATTATTATAAGAAAATATCTTTATCATTAAATAAAAATACAAATAATATTTTAAATACAAAAGCTAAATATAAAACAATATTTGTTCCAGGTGTATTTGAAATACCAGTTGTTATTGCAAAAAACATAAAAAAATACGATGGATTTATTGCTTTAGGTTGTGTAATTAAAGGAGAAACTCCTCACTTTGAATTTATTTCTGCCGCTACGACTAATGCAATTATGCAAATGTCAATTGATTATAAAAAACCAATTGGAAATGGTATAATTACTTGTTTAAACATGAAACAAGCTATTGTTAGATCTAAAACAAAAGGACAAGAGGCAACAAAAGCCGTTCTATCAATATTAAAAATTTTTTAATGTCTGATAACTATATTAGTAATCCAAGAATAATTGTTGTTCAAAAATTATACTCTCATTATTTTAACCAAGAAGAAGAATTAAATTTTCCAAAACATAAATTTAAAAAGTTTATAAAAGATGTTGTTATGGGAACTATAGAAAGAAAAGATGCTATAATTGAATTAATTGAGAAAGATTTAAGTGATGATATAAATTTAGATCGTAGTGAATCATTATTAAAAATCATTATTATGTCAGCAATTTATGAATTACTCTATCGACCCGAAACATCAAAAAAAATAATTATAAATGAATACTTAAATGTATCTACTCTTTTTCTTAAAGATATTCAAAAAAAATATATTAATGCTATTCTAGACAAGATATCAAAAAAAATTAGAAATGAATGAATTTAAAATAATAAATAAATATTTTTCTCCACTAATTAAAAAAAATTCAGGGGCCTTTAATCTAAAAGATGATATTTTTTATGATAAATTTAAAAAACTAGGTGTTACAATTGATACTTATATTGAAAAAAAACATTTTATTAATTTTAATAAACCACATTTAGTTATAAAAAAAACTTTAAGATCTTCTTTATCCGACTTACTTTGCAAAGGTATTATTCCAAAATATTATTTTTTTTCAGTTGCAGGTAATAATTATCATCTTAATAAAATAAAATTACAAAAAATTAATTCAGCACTTAAACAAGAACAAAGAAAATTTAATATCAATTTAGCTGGTGGCGATACTACTCATTCGAATGTTCTTACATTAACTTATTGTTTTATTGGTTATAGTAAATATCTACCTGTTTTACGAAATAATGCTAAATTAAATGACGACATTTATATTACAAATAATATCGGTGATTCTTTTATGGGTTTACTAGCCTTAAAAAAAAAATTGAAATTGAATAATTCACTTAAAAAATATTTTATAAATAAATATTACTTACCCAATTTACCAAATTTATTTTCAAAAAAAATTAGTCTTTTTGCTAATTCTTCAATAGATATTTCGGATGGTTTTTTACAAGACTTAAATCATATTCTCTATAACTCTAACTTTTCTGCAAATATTTTTTTTGATAAAATTCCAATATCCACTTATTTGAAAAAATTTTTAAAAAAGTTCAATAAAGATAAAATTAATTATATTTCTAAAGGTGATGATTATCAGATTCTTTTTACTGCTAGTAAAAATAATAGAAGAAGAATAAAGAAATTTTCTAGATTAACTAAAACTAAAGTTTCTATAGTTGGGGTTATTACAAAAAAAAAATCATTAAAATCAAAACCTAGTATAAAAAATGTCGCTAAAAATGTTAAAATTCAAGGGTTTTTGCATAAATTTAGATAATATTGTTATTGCCTTTTTCAATAATTTTTGTCATAAGCCTTATTTTAAAATTTAATTAACTTATTCAAATAATTTATGATGAACTTAACTACAGACACTATTTTAATTTATACTATTATAAGTGGCTTACTAGCTATACTCTACGGCTACTTAACCGGTAAACAAATTTTAAACGCCAGTCCTGGAACTCCTAAAATGCAAGAGATTGCAAAAGCTATTCAAATAGGAGCGAAAGCTTACTTAAACAGACAATATAAAACGATAGCAATAGTTGGTGTAATTGTTCTTATTATAATTACCTTTACTTTTAGCATATTGGTAGGAATAGGTTATTTAATAGGAGCGACATTTTCTGGTGTAGCTGGCTATATAGGTATGTTAGTTTCTGTACAAGCAAATGTAAGAACAGCTGAGGCTTCAAAAAAAGGTTTAGCTAAAGGTTTATCAATTGCTTTTAAATCAGGAGCAGTTACTGGAATGTTGGTAGCTGGTTTAGCTTTACTATCCATAACAGTATATTATTTCTTCTTATTAAAATTTAATGTTGATGAAAGAGAATTAATTAATGCTCTTATTGCTTTAGGATTTGGTGCTTCTTTAATATCAATTTTTGCTAGATTAGGTGGAGGTATTTTTACCAAAGGCGCAGATGTTGGAGCAGATTTAGTTGGTAAAGTTGAAGCAGGAATACCAGAAGATGATCCAAGAAATCCTGCAGTTATTGCAGATAATGTTGGTGATAATGTAGGTGATTGCGCTGGTATGGCTGCAGATCTATTTGAAACTTATGCTGTTTCAATCGTAGCTACGATGGTATTAGCATCAATTTTTTTTAATAATGATGCTTCAATGATGGTTTATCCTTTATGCATTGGTGGTGGATGTATTATTACTTCTATAATTGGAACCTTTTTTGTAAAACTTGGAAAAAGTAATAATATAATGAATGCACTTTATAAAGGTTTCATTGTTACTGCTATTACTTCTTTAATTATTTTAATACCTATCACTAATTATGTAATTGGTTTTGATACTATTTATAATGTTTCAGATAAAACATTTTCAGGGTTAAGTTTATATTATTGTGGTGTTGTTGGTTTAATTATAACTGGATTGTTGATTTGGGTTACAGAATATTACACAGGTACAAATTATCGTCCTGTCAAAAGTGTTGCTTCTGCCTCAACAACAGGTCATGGGACAAATGTTATTCAAGGATTGGCTGTCTCTATGGAGGCTACTGCTATTCCTGCAATAATAATTGTTGCAGGTATTTTATTAACTAATTTCATAGCAGGATTATTTGGTATAGCAATCGCAGTTACAACAATGTTAGCTTTAGCAGGAATGGTAGTAGCTTTAGATGCTTACGGACCAGTTACGGATAACGCTGGTGGTATAGCTGAAATGTCAAATTTACCTAAAAGTGTGAGAAAAACCACAGATGCATTAGATGCAGTAGGTAATACAACAAAAGCAGTAACAAAAGGTTACGCTATAGGTTCTGCTGGTTTGGGAGCATTAGTATTATTTGCGGCCTATACAGAAGATATTAAATATTTTTCTACAGTTAGTGGTTCTGCATTAGAAAATATTGTAGTTACTTTTGATTTATCAAACCCTTTTGTTGTAGTAGGTTTATTAGTTGGAGGAATGTTGCCATATTTATTTGGATCAATGGGTATGCAAGCTGTAGGCAGAGCAGGTGGAGCAGTTGTGATTGAAGTTAGAAGACAATTTAAAAAAATTCCTGGAATAATGAAAAGAAAAGCAAAACCAGATTATGGGAAATTAGTAGATCTTTTAACTAAAGCAGCAATTAAAGAAATGATATTACCATCATTGTTGCCAGTTTTATCTCCAATAGTTTTATATTTTATAATTTTACCAATTGGTGGAATGGAAGCTGCTTTGGCAGCTGTAGGTGCAATGTTACTTGGAGTAATTATAACAGGTTTATTTATTGCAATTTCCATGACAGCTGGTGGTGGTGCATGGGATAATGCAAAAAAATATATAGAAGATGGTAAATTTGGTGGAAAAGGATCTGAAGCACATAAAGCAGCTGTAACAGGTGATACTGTTGGAGATCCGTATAAAGATACTGCTGGACCAGCTGTTAATCCAATGATTAAGATTACAAATATTGTTGCTTTATTATTGTTGGCTGTTATTGCTCATTAAGATACTATTTTTTTTTTCCTCTGAACATTTTTTGTCTTACACTGGATAAAAAATTAAAAATAAAGTCCTGCTTTTTGTCGATACCAATAGTTTTATTTTCACTGAATTCTAGATCATTTATAGATTTTCTGTCATAAAAATCTTTTTTTTGTAAAATGCCATATTTATCAAACTTCAAAACCAAAACATTATTTTTTAGTAAAACATTTTGGCCAAGCTTTAGAAGCTTGCCTCTAGTACGAGTTCTCTCTATATAAATCCAAACTGTTTCATCAAATACACCAACAGAAGATGGATTTCCTAATAAAACTCTTGCATCATTTTTGTTTGAAGTTTTAATATTTAATGTTTGATGTTTATTTTCTAGATAAGCTATTCCGTGTGTATTTAAAACCTGTTTTCTTTGACAATCTGTTGTTATTATCAATAATAGAAAATAAAAAATAATTATAAAATGTTTTTTCATAAAAAAAAATTAGATAAGATGGATTCTTTATATAGTAAATTAGTTTTACTTTCACGTAAAAAATATTTATATATTGATTTTAAAATTCCAGATAATCTATCATCTAGAATTTATATTATATTTATATACACATCTTTCATACTTATAAATTTAAAAGGGAAAAGTGAAAAAGCTAAGATTTTGTCCCAAGATATTTTTGATTCTATGTTCAAACAAATAGAAATACATTTGAGAGAAATAGGTATGGGCGACGTTTCAATTAATAAAAAGATGAAAAAACTAATAAAACTTTTTTATAACATTCTTTTAAAATGTGAAAACTTTGAGAATATTAAAGAAACTGAAATAAAAGTTCTTTTTAAAGAGCTTTTTTATTCAAATAGCGAAGGTTTAAATGCTGAATTATCTGCATTAATTCATCATATAAATAAGTTTAAATTTTTCGCTATAAATCTATCATTAAATAATATAGAAGATGGTGATATAAATTTTGAAAATTAAACATTATGGCTGTTCCAAAACGTAAAACATCTAAATCCAGAAGAGATAAAAGAAGATCTCACATAAAATTTGCTTCTTCAAATATTATTGAAGATAAAAAAACTGGAGAATATAGATTATCACATCACGTTGATTTAAAAACTGGTTTTTATAAAGGTAGAAAAGTTTTCGAACCTAAAAATTAGTTTTTTTTTAAGGATTAATTTTAATGACAAAACCAATCACAATTGCAATTGACGCTATGGGCGGTGAAGACTCTCCTAAAAAAATTATTGATGGTATTGAAATTGCACTTAATAATAATAAAGAATATTTTTTTCAATTATATGGTAATTCTATTATACTTAAAGAATTCCTTAATAAAAAAAAACATTTAAAAAGTTATTGTGAAGTTTTTGATTCAAAAAATTCTATAGCAGATGACGAGAGTCCATTAGCAGCTGCAAAAAAGGGTAACTCAACAAGTATGTGGGCTGCTATTGAGTCTCAACTTAAAAATGACGCTCAAATAACATTATCTGCAGGTAATACTGGGGCATTATTAGTAATTTCTAGATTAGTTTTAAAGATGCTTAATGGCGTAGACAAACCAGCACTAGCAGGTTTATGGCCAAATAAAAATAACGTTAATGTTGTATTAGACCTCGGTGCAAATATTGAATGTAATGAAAAACATTTAACAGATTTTTGTAATATGGGAGCAGCTTTATACAAATCATTATTTCCGGAAGATGTTGCTAAAGTTGGTTTACTAAATGTTGGTTCTGAAGAAAACAAAGGAAATGAAATTTTAAAGAAAACTTATTCTATTTTAAAAGAGAATTCATCTAATGATTATATTTTTTCTGGATATATTGAAGGCAATGAAATTATGAATGGAGATATGAACGTTATAGTTACAGATGGGTTTACTGGTAATATAGCTTTAAAAACTGCAGAAGGTACATCTAGGTTTTTAACAACAAAACTAAAAGAAGTTTTTTCAAATAATATAATTGCTAAATTAGGAATGTTACTTGCATACTCACCTTTAAAAAAATTTAAAGAAAAACTTGATCCAAGAAAATACAATGGTGCTATATTTTTAGGGTTAAATGGACCTGTAGTTAAAAGCCATGGTTCAACAGATGCACTTGGTTTTTCTTATTCTATAGAAATGTGTGATAAGATTATTAGAGGTAATTTGATTAATAAGATAAATAAAAATCTTAATTCTATTGACTTAAAAAGAACTTAATTATATTTTTTTTATATGTCTTTAAAATCACTTAAAAAAAAAGATATAGGTAAAAAAATTCATCAAGAGCTTGGTTTTTCAAAAAATTTTTCAGAATCTTTCGTTAATAATTTTTTTAATATTTTAGTTGAAAATTTCAAAAAAAATGAATATGTAAAAATTCCATCATTTGGAACTTTTAAGATGAAGTTTAAAAAAGAGAGGATTGGACGTAATCCAAAAACTAAAGATATTGCAAAAATTTCAGCAAGAAAAGTTGTTACATTCAAAGCTTCTCAATTTTTAAAAGATAAATTAAATAAAGATAATGACTGAAACAAAAGATTCTAAATATTTAACAATAGGGGAGGTTGCTAAAAAGCTTGGGTTAGTTAATTTACAGAGTGGCAAATTACAGACTCATACAATTAGATTTTGGGAAAAACAATTTAAACAAGTTAAGCCCAGTATTAGAGCTGGAAATAGAAGATATTACTCAAAAAAAGATTTTGATATCATTAAATTAATTCAACATCTTTTAAAAGACCAAGGTATGACAATAAAAGGAGCTAAAATTATTTTGAAAAAAAAACTTGAAAATAAACTTGACGATAATATTAAATTTAGTGTAGACAATCCTCTTAAAAATAATCTTATTATAAAAAAAAAGATTTTGAATATTAAAAAATTAATTAATGAAATAAATAAATATAAGAATGGCAAAAAAAACATCAATTAAAGTTAGACTTGTTCCTGAAAAGAAACCGGATAGCCCTTTTTTTTATTATGTTAAAAAACCTGCTGGTGGTGAAAAGGCTAAAGTAAAGTTAAAAGCTAAAAAATATAATCCTGCCACTAGAAAACATGAAGTTTTTGTTGAAAAAAAACTTCCACCTCATAGCAAATAATTATTTTTTTTTAAAATTTCTTCTTTCAAAACCTATGTAGCCCCATATCATATTTTTCCATATTCTTAATGTTATTTTAGGATCAATTTTACTGGAAATAGATTTTTTTTTAATTTTTCTTAGTATTTGATTAATTCTTTTTTTATCGACTATTTGGTTTTTGTATTGTTTAACTTTTATAATTTCTTTTACTATTTTAGTACGTTTAGAAATTAAAATGAATAATTGGTTATCTATTTTATCTAACTTTTTTCTTATTATTAGTATTTTCTTTTTATCCATAAAGCGACATTTTTTGCAATTTTATTTAATATATATTTATATATATTGATTTATCTATGAATGAAAATAAAAAAAATTACAATTTATACATTTCTCTTTGGTTATCAATTTCTATGATACTTCTTGTTTCAATGATCATTATAGGCGGTCTTACTCGTCTTACTGACTCTGGTCTTTCAATCACTAAATGGGATTTGTTCTCTGGAATTATACCCCCTTTGAACATAACTGATTGGCAGCTTTCCTTTAATCTTTATAAACAAATTCCAGAATTTAAATTATTAAATTCTAATATGACTTTAGACGAATTTAAAATTATTTTTTGGTGGGAATATATTCATAGACTGTTAGGTAGATTCATAGGTTTATTTTTTTTAATTCCTTTAATTTTTTTTATTTTTAAGAAATGCTTAAATAAAAAAGAAATTTTTAATTTTAATTTAATTTTTCTCCTAATTGTTTTTCAAGGTATAATCGGTTGGTATATGGTTAAGAGTGGCTTGATAGATCGTACTGATGTAAGTCATTATAGGCTATCTATTCATCTTACTATTGCTTTTATTATTTTTGGTCTTTTACAATGGAATTATTTAATTTTTATAAATAAGAATAACCTCAAATCTACTAAGGTTTCTTTTCCTAGTAATATTCTTGTTATTTTTTTATTTCTTATATTTTTTCAAATTTCTTTTGGAGCATTTGTTTCAGGTCTTGATGCTGGAATGTTATATAATACATGGCCTCTTATGAACGAGAGTTTTTTTCCTGATGATTCTAAATTTAATGAACTTTTTAATCTTCAAGTATTAAATGATCCATCCTTAGTTCAATTTTTACATAGAATAATTGCATACATAATATTCTTTTTTTATATCTATATATTATTAAAAGCTTTTTTTAACGAAAAACTAATTCACTTAAGAAAATATTTTTTAATAGTATTATTATTTTTGTTATTTCAAGTGTTTTTAGGTATAGCAGCAGTTTTATCTGCTGCTCATATCTACGTTGCTTCCTTACATCAAATAGGATCTATCCTACTTGTTTCAACAACTATTTTGTTAATTTTTAAAAATTCAAAAATTAACTAACAGCTTTTAAACTTGGTTTCCCTGAAGCTGCTAAAGCTTGATCTAAATCAGCAATTATATCATCAGGATGTTCTATACCAATTGATAGTCTAACATATCCTGGTGTAACACCTGCAGCCAATAACTCTTCAGGTGTTAATTGACTATGAGTTGTTGTTGCTGGGTGAATAGCCAAACTTCTTGCATCACCAATGTTAGCGACATGGTAAAACATTTTTAAAGCTTCAATAAATTTTTTACCAGCTTCTACACCACCTTTAACTTCAATACCAACTAAAGCTCCATTACCACCTTTGAAGTATTTTTTTGCTCTATTTCCAACTTCTCCTTTATGAAGAGTTGGATAGATTACTCTTTCAACACTTTTATTTTTAGTTAAATATTGAACAACTTTTTCTGCATTTGAACAATGTTGTTTCATTCTTAAAGGTACAGTTTCAAGACCTTGTATAATACCAAATGCATTATCTGGTGCTAATGGTGCCCCTAAATCTCTTAAAAGACAAACTCTAGCACGTACAGCAAAAGCTACATTGGCACCTGTTAATTGAGGAACAACTTCTCCCCAAACAGCACCTCCATAACTTGCATCTGGTTCATTAAACATTGGCTGACGCTTTGGATCAGCTGTCCAATCAAAATTTCCTCCATCAACTAAACAACCTCCAATAACAGTACCATGTCCACCTATAAATTTAGTTAAAGAATGAACAACAACAGCAGCTCCATGTTCTAATGGTTTACAAATAACTGGAGCAGCAGTGTTATCCATTATTAACGGAATGTTATGTTTTCTTCCAATATCAGCAACTTCTTTAATTGGGAAAACTCTTAAATATGGATTTGGAAGAGTTTCTGCATAAAAAGCTCTAGTTTTATCATCTATTTGTTTTTCAAAGTTTTTTGGATCAGAAGGATCAGCATACCTAACTTCAATACCCAACTTTTTTAATGTATGAGTAAATAGATTTACAGTTCCACCATATAAGTCAGTAGAACTTATTACGTTATCACCAGACTGAGCAACATTAAGTATTGCAAAAGTAGATGCAGCTTGACCTGAACCAACAGTTACACAAGCTAAACCTCCCTCTAAAGCAGCAACTCTTTTTTCCAACACATCGTTAGTTGGATTCATTATTCTAGTGTAAATATTTCCAAACTCTTTTAATGCAAATAAATTTGCCGCATTTTCAGTGTCTTTAAACTGATAAGAAGTAGTTCTATAAATAGGAACAGCAACTGATGTAGTAGCTGGATCACTTCTATAATCACCACCATGTAAAGCAATAGTCTCCGGATGTTTGATGTTTTTTGTCATTTTTATTTCTCCCATATGTTTAGGGCTTCAACAAAATGTTGGGTGTACAATTTAGTTAAATACCCTGTTATTGATTTATGTATTTATTTAATTATAGAAAAACCTTATTGTAAAGGCTTTTATCACTAGTAATGAATTGACATTGTACCAAAATACAAGTATTTATGCGGCAAATGTCAACAAAATTTTTAAGAAAAAAAGATATTAAACCAAATTGGTTCTTAATTGATGCAGAAAACCTTATAGTAGGAAGGTTAGCTTCATTTATATCACTTTTAATAAGAGGAAAGAACAAAACAACTTACACACCCAATATGGACCATGGAGATTTTGTTATTGTTACTAATATAGAAAAAATTAAGTTTTCTGGAAAAAAGTTTGAAAATAAAAAATATTATAGACACACTGGTCATCCAGGTGGAATTAAAGAAACAACTCCAGCAAAAATGATGGACAAAAAACCTGATCAATTATTAAAGATGGCTGTTAAAAGAATGTTATCTGGAGGCCCTCTTTCAAAAAACCAAATGTCTAAGTTAAAAGTTTATAAAGGCTCAAGCCATCCACATGAGAGTCAGAATCCAAAATTAATCAACTTTAAGGAATTAAATTCTAAAAATATTTTAAATATAAATTAATATGAGCGAAACTAACGAAAATATAAAAGAAATCAAAAATAAAAACTTAGTACATAAAATTGATCTTGAAAATAGCAAGTATGCAACAGGGAGAAGAAAAAGATCAATAGCTAAAGTTTGGATTCAAAAAGGGACTGGCAAAATTTTTGTTAATGGTAAAAAAATGACAGACTATTTTAAAAGACCCAAAGATATTCAAATTATAGAAAGACCTTTTAGTATTTCTAAAAAAGAAAAAGATTTTGATGTAAGATGTAATGTAAAAGGAGGAGGAATGTCTGGACAAGCTGGTGCAATTATTCATGGTATTTCAAGAGCACTTTTATTATTTGAACCAACATTAAAACCTGTTCTTAAAAAAGAAAAACTTACCACTAGAGACCCTAGAGAGGTTGAAAGAAAAAAATACGGACGTAGAAAAGCTCGTAGAAGTTTCCAATTTTCTAAAAGATAGTATTTTATTTAATTACATCCATAGTAAAATAATTTATATATTTAATATATGATCGACTCAATTAATATTGCCGTTATAGGTTCTTCTGGTTTTGTTGGGCTAGAATTAATTAAAATTCTAAAAAAACATAAAAAAGTTAATATTAAATATTTATGTGCAAAAAAATCAGTTGGAAAATCTATTGTTTTTTTTGACAAATCTTTTGCAGGAAGCAAATTACCAAAAATCTCTAGTGTTGATAAAATTAAGTGGGATTTAATAGATCTTGTTTTTACCTCTTTACCCAATGGAGAAGCACAATTAATTTCAAATAAAATACCAAAAAGAGTTAAGCTAATAGATTTAGCTGGAGACTTCAGATTAACAAATAAAAAAGATTATTTAAAATGGTATAAAAAGAAACATAAAGCGGTAAGTAAAATTAAAGATTCTATTTATTCAATACCAGAATTTAATAAAAAAAAATTAAAAAAGTATAAAATTATTTCTTGCCCTGGATGTTATCCAACTTCTATACAATTACCTCTTATACCACTATTAAAAAATAATATGATAAATGAAAAAAAGATTATTATTGACTCCAAATCTGGCTACTCTGGAGCAGGAAAAAATTTTAATAAAAAATTTAAATTTAAAAATTTTTTTCAAACAATGTCTGCATATGGCGTAGGTAATCATAAACATTTAGGAGAAATTGACCAAGAATTATCAATTGCAAAAAAGAAAAAATTAAATGTTTTATTTACTCCTCATTTAATACCTGTTTTTAGAGGTATTTTATCTACAATTTATTTAGAGCCTAAAAATAAATATAATGCTATTAAAATTTATAATTATTTAAAAAATTTCCATAAAGATAATTTTTTTGTTAAATTTGCAAAATTTAACATACCAATAAATACTGGAGACGTTTTAGATACAAATTACTGCAAAATATCAGTATGTATGAATAGAAATAAAAATAATATTATTATATTTAGTGCTATAGATAACCTCCAAAAGGGTGCTTCTGGACAAGCTGTGCAAAATATGAATATTTTATATGGGTTTAAAGAAAACGAAGGTCTTTTATGAAATTAATATTACTTACTTTATTAACTATAATTATTTTTTCGTGTGGTAAAAGAATTGATGGAGTTTACTGGTGTGGTGATCATGCGTGTATTAATGAAAAAGAAAGATTAGCATATTTTCAAAAAACTATGATTATTGAAGTTCGTAAATTAGATGGAAAGAAAAAAAAAGATCTAGTTGATATTAAAAAATCTAGAGAAATTTTAATTGAACATAAAGAATTTACTAAAAAACAAAAACTTAAAAATAAAATTTTAAAAGATAAACACAAATCTGATGTTGCTCAAAAAATTGAAAAAAAATATGATTTTGATGAAGAAATTGATAAAACTATTTTTGATAAGGATAAAATTGCAAGTTTAAAGAAAAAAGATAAAAACTCAGAATCTTTAATCATTCATGATGATTTTGAAAAATATATACAATTAATTAGTAAAAAAAAGAAGAAGGGATCCTTTCCTGATATAAACGATTTTCCAAATTAAAAGTTATGATTAAAAAAAATGTAAATATTGCAATTATTGGTCTTGGTCAAATTGGAAATTATCTTTTAAATGAGCTTAGTCTAAAAAAAAAGATATCGAAATAAAGACTGGCAAAAGTATAAAAGTTGTTGCTATTTCTGCCAGAAATATTAATAAAAAAAGAAAATACAAAATTAATAAAAGTATTTTTTTTAAGAATCCTCTTGATACAATTAAAAAAAACAAAATTGATATCTTGTTTGAAGCCATAGGTCATCCAGATGGAATGTCAAAAAAAATAGTTGAATTTGCTTTAAAAAATAAAATACACGTTATAACACCCAATAAAGCTTTAATATCTAAACATGGTGATAGCCTTGCTAAGTTAGCTGAAAAAAATAAAGTTAATTTAGAATTTGAAGCTTCTGTCGCTGGAGGGATACCTATTTTAAGAACATTAAGAGATGGGTTAGCAACAAACAAATTTAATAAAGTTGTAGGTATACTAAATGGTACCTGTAACTACATACTATCAGAAATGGAAAAAACTAAAGATTCCTTTGCAAATGTTTTAAAAAAAGCCCAAAAATTAGGTTATGCCGAACCAGGCAATCCAAAACTAGATTTAAATGGCTATGACACTTTAGCTAAAGTGAGAATTTTATCTTCTTTAGCTTTTAATACTAAAATTTCAAAAAATAATTGTTTAATGGAGGGAATTGAAAATATTGAAAGTAAAGATATTGAAATAGCCAAAAATCTGAATTTAAGAATTAAATTATTAGGTATAACTGAAATAATTAATAATAAATTGTTTGAAAGAGTGCACCCATGTTTGGTAGGTAATGATACTTATCTTGGAAATATAAATGGCGTTATGAATGCCGTTATATTAAACAGCAAGCCTGTTGGTGAGACTGTGCTTCAAGGCGAAGGTGCAGGACCTGGCCCAACATCATCTTCACTTTTATCAGATCTTCTTTCAATATTAAGGGGAAATATTAAATATCCATTCGGAATACCAGTCTCAAAAAGAAAATTTATTAATAATTATAATAATTCAAATTATGTTAACTCTTTATATCTAAGATTTGAAGTTAAAGATAAACCAGGTGTTTTATCAGAAATTACAAATAGACTAGCTAAATATAAAATTTCTGTTAAACGGTTAATTCAAACTCCTGATAAAAAAAATAAAAAAGCTACTATTATTATTATTACTCACAAAACTACAGAATTAAATTCTATTAAATGCTTATCTGTTTTTAAAAAAAATAAAAATATTCTTAAAAAACCAATCTCTATTAGGTTAGTAAACAATAATGGTCATTGATAAAAAGTATATAGAGTTATTTACTAACGTTACAGCTAGAGCAGCGTATGGTGCATATCTACATAAAGGAAAAAATGATAAAATTGCAGCTGATCAAGCAGCTGTTGATCACATGAGGTCAGAACTAAATAAAATTGATATTAAGGGAAAAGTTGTAATAGGAGAAGGTGAGATGGATGAAGCCCCAATGCTTTATATAGGAGAACAAGTTGGAAATAAATCTGGCCCAGAAGTTGATATAGCAGTTGACCCTTTGGAGGGAACAAACTTTGCGGCAAAAAATCTACCTAACGCATTAGCTGTTATGGCAGTCTCTAAAAAGGGTAACTTACTACAAGCACCAGATATTTATATGGAAAAGATTGCAATAGGAAAAAACTTACCAAAGAATTTGTTAGATTTAGATAATACTGTTGAAAAAAATATTAAATTATTAAGTGAGGCAAAAGGTGTGAATCCAGATAAATTAACAGCATGTCTTTTAAAAAGAGATAGACATAATAATATAATTAAATCTTTAGAATCAATGAATGTTAATATTAAATTTTTAACAGACGGAGATGTTTCTGGAGTTTTATTTGTTGCTGATAAAAATAAAAATGTTGATATTTATTTAGGCACAGGAGGTGGACCAGAAGGAGTTTTGGCTGCCGCAGCATTAAGCTGCCTTGACTGTCAAATGCAAACTAGACTTGTATATGAAAATAATGAGCAAAAAGATAAAGCCAAAAAATTAGGTATTTCTGATTTGGAAAAAAAATATTCTATTGATGAAATGGTCAAAGGAGATGTAATTTTTTGTGCATCTGGTGTTACAAATGGTGATTTTGTGCAAGGCATTAAAGAAGTGGGTGATTCTTTTGAAAGTGAAACTTTAGTACTTCATAAAAGTTCAAATTTTTATAAGATAATAAAAAAAAAACTAGATAAGAATATATATAAATAATGTTTAAATTTTTTGTACAAAAAAAATGGTTTAAATGGAGTATCTTTGGATCTTTGCTTATTCTTGTTTCTACGTGGTATCAAGTTCAATTAGATGTATTAATAAATAAATGGTTTGGAGAATTTTATGACACACTTCAAAAGGCATTATCTGAACCTGGCTCTGTAACTGAAAGTGAATTTATTGGTTATCTATTTACTTTCGCTAAGGTAGCTGGAGCTTGGATTATTATAGCTGTTGTAACTGGTTTTTTTGTTAGTCACTGGGTTTTTAGGTGGAGAACTTCAATGGCAGAATATTATCATTCACAATGGTTAAAAGCTCGCTTAACAGAAGGTGCTTCACAAAGGGTTCAAGAAGATACATTAAAATTTGCAAGAATTATGGAAGGCTTAGGAGTCGGACTGCTTGATAGTATAATGACACTTGTTGCATTTGTTCCAATTCTTTGGGGGCTTTCGAAACAAGTAACATTGTTACCATGGATAGGGGAGGTTGATCATGCTCTTGTTTGGGTCGCAATTATCTCAGCTTTAGGTGGAACATTATTATTAGCACTTGTGGGTATTAAATTACCAGGAATTGAATACAATATTCAAAAAGAAGAAGCAGCCTATAGAAAAGAACTTGTTTTAGGAGAAGATGACCCTATAAGAGCTGCCCCACCAACTATTGGACAGCTTTATGATAGGGTAAGAGGCATTCATTTTAGATCTTATTTTAATTATTTATACTTTAACGCAGTTAAATGGAGCTATTTTCAAGGCATGGTTATTGTCCCATATTTAGCTTTAGCTCCTACTATAGTTACTGGCGCTGTTACATTAGGTTTTGTCCAGCAAATAACAAGAGCATTTGGTAGAGTAGAAGGGTCGTTACAATATCTTGTTAAAAGCTGGTCTACAATTGTAGAATTAATATCTGTTTGGAAAAGACTTTTAGAATTTGAAAGAAATTTAAATAAAAAATTAAAAGTGACAATATAGATTTATTAAATGGATATTTTAATAAAATTATTTGAAGTTCTTTTCCCAGTTTTTTTTATTGTTGGTATTGGTTATTATTTAGGGAAAAAAAATCCTAATTTAGATACTACGTTTATAACAAACTTTGGTGCTAATATTGGTTCTCCTGCACTAGTTTTTTACTCTGTAACAACAACAGGTATTACCTTTGAAATTTTTAATTCTTATTTTGGTTATTATTTTTTAGCTATTATTGGGTTTTCAATAGTAGGGGTATTTTTTCTGTATTTATTAAAAAAAGATATCATTATGGAATTACCACCATTTATATTACCAAATACTGGAAATATGGGTTTACCTATATGTCTTTTTGCTTACGGAGCAGAAGGATTAGGTGTGGCTGGAGCTATTTCTTCTATAATAATATTGTTTCATTTTACCCTGGGAGTTTTTTTAGCAAGTAAAAAATTTGATTTTAATGTAGTTGCTAAAAGCCCTTCTTTTTATGCTATAATAATATCTGTTTTATTTCTTTATTTTCAGGTTGAAATACCAAATTTTGTTGTTAACACAACAATGATGTTAACCTATGCTACTATTTTTTTGATTTTAATGTCATTAGGTATTGCTTTAACAAGATTTAAAGTTTTTTCTTTCAATAAAGCTCTAATTTCTTCTATAGCTAGAGTTATAATTGGACCTATTATTGGATTTTTAATTATTAAAATTTTTAATCTTACAGGTTATGCTGCAGGAGTATTATTAATACAATGCTCGATGCCAAGTGCTGTATTAAATTATTTAGTTGGTTCTATTTATTCTCCTAAAGAAATTGTTGATAATATTGCAAGTATGATAGTTGTTTCTACCATATTATCTTTTATAACTTTACCTATCGTTGTATTTTTTGCTTTAAAATATTTTATTTAATGAGAGCAATTATTCTAAATATCTCAGCATGGGCAATTCTCCCATTTATGGATACTATTGCTAAATATTTATCTGCTGAACTATCTTTTTTTCAAATTACTTGGGCCAGATATTTTTTTACTGTTTTTTGGACTTTGCCTTTTATGTTTTTTTTCTTTAGAAAAAATTTAAAATGGTCTGAAAATTTAAAATTACAAATTTTTAGAGGTTTAACTTTACTTTTTGCTAATGTTTGTTTTTTTTATTCTATTTCAGTTATATCTATGGCAAAAGCATTAACTCTTGCTTTTATTGCTCCATTGGTTACGACAGCATTATCACCTTTTTTTTTAAATGAAAAAGTCGGTATCAAAAGATGGACTGCAGTTATAATTGGTTTTTTAGGAAGTTTAATTGTAATAAGACCTGGTCTTTTAGATTTTAACCTAGCTACTTTAGCCGCTCTTGGCACTGGTTTTTCTTATGGTATCTATCTTATTATTACTAGAAAACTTCATTCAACTGATAATCCTTTACTTACACTTTTAATAACTGGCATAGTAGGGGCTATTATAGCTTCATTTCTTGTTCCTTTTGTTTGGACTGCTCCAACTTTATCTCAATGGTCTTGGCTATCTCTTATGGGAATTTTTGCTTGTTTGGGTCATATTTTGTTAATTTACTCACTTAAATACGCTGATGCTTCTAAACTTGCTCCTTTTGCATACTTTGAAATAATTCCTAATATCATTTTAGGCTATTATTTCTTTAGTGATCTACCTGATTTTTTTACTTTTGTTGGTTTGTTTATAATAATCAGTAGTGGTTTTTATGTTTATCTTAGAGAAAAAAGTTTAGTTAAAATATAATTTTTATAGTAAATATTTATTACCTATTTATTAAAGTGATAATTCAAATATGTTATATAACCTATTGTTTTTATTAAATTATTTAAAATTATTAAAGTTTAACTTAAAGTATGAATACTAATTAAGAAATTTAAATTTTTAGTGTTAAAAAAGTCAATAAAATAGAGGTTTTTTGAAAGTTAAAAAAATACATCAAAACTATTAAGAGAATATTCACAATAATATCATCTATAAAATGAAATAAATAAGGAAAAAAATTTATTATCTTTAATTAGATTTCTAAGGGTTGCAGTATTGGAATATAGCGATTAAAAGCCCATAGAAGGGCTTTATTTAGCGATTTACTAATACATGCTACAACTGAAGGGTGCATATAAGAAAATATAATTAAATAGCTTAATATTGTTAAAAAACCGTTGTTATTAAAGGATTTTAGAGCCAA
Source organism: Candidatus Pelagibacter sp. (assembly GCA_002689925.1). Lineage (GTDB taxonomy): Bacteria > Pseudomonadota > Alphaproteobacteria > Pelagibacterales > Pelagibacteraceae. Next base: position 12,029 of record NZIO01000052.1, on the reverse strand, counting down.
AAACCTTCATTTTTTAAAAGTTTTTTTTTTGTTTTTGTTCCGCCTTTTCCTGAATATCCACCAATATCTCCACCTGTTCTAATTACCCTATGACAGGGTATTTTAGGTGCATATGGGTTTTTAGCACAAGCATTTGCTACAGCACGGGCTGCTTTAGGGCTTTTTATGCCTATAGCGACTTGTTTATAGGTCTTAACCTTACCTTTTGGTATAGTTTTAAGATAATTCCATACTTTTACCTGAAATTTAGTTCCCTTTAAGTTCATAGAGTTGAAATCCAGTATTATTGGCAATTTTATTATATAACTTCTTAGCATTTTCATTAGAAGAGTGGGTGATCCAACGAATTCCATCCCAATTATTGTTTTTAGATAAGGTTTTTAGATAACTAATGAGCTTTTGAGCTATTTTTTGTCCCCTAAAATCTGGATGTACAAACAAATCATCTAAAAAACCAATATATTTCCCCTTAATTGGTCTTGGCATTGTTCTATAATGAGCTATTCCAACGATTTTTCCTTCTAATTCATAACAAATACCATTAACAACATGGTTTTTATTTTGAATCCAGGCCCAAAGAACATTTAAAATATCAGCATTCATTGGAACTTTATAAAAATTAGCATATCCTTTGTATAAATCTGACCAATTATTAAAATCATTTTGAGTTAATTCTCTTATCATTTTTTTAAATTATAGCTATTGACTTAATAAATCACTTAATATATTACTAACGATAATTAATGGTTATCAATAGTAATAGATATGAATGATATAATTACTGACATAAAAGCACTTCAAGAAGAAACGCTTTTAAATCTTAAAAGCTCAAAATCAGATAACACTATAAGAGCTTATAAATCTGATTTTAAAGACTTTAGTTTATTTTGTATTAAAAATGGCTTTAAACCCCTTCCTTCAGAACCTAAAATAGTATCTTTGTATCTAACAAGTTTATCCACAAAGGATATTAAAATAAGCACCCTAAAAAGAAGACTTGTATCAATAGGGATGGTTCATAAACTAAAAGGTCACTATCTCGACACTAAACATCCTGCGATAATAGAAAATTTAATGGGAATTAAAAGACGAAAAGGGACGATTCAAAAAGGTAAAAAACCTATATTAATTAATAAGTTAAAATCAATAATTAATGCAATAGATGAAGAAATTTGTGAAGAAATTAAAAAGGTTAGAGACAAAACTATTATATTAATAGGTTTTTCTGGAGGGTTTAGAAGAAACGAAATAGTTTCATTAGACTATCAGGACATAGAATTTGTATCTGAAGGTCTTAAACTAACTGTTAAGAGATCGAAAACAGATCAATTTGGAGAAGGATCAATAAAAGCACTACCCTATTTAAATAACCCTGAATATTGTCCAGTGACTACATTAAAAAAATGGATTGAAATATCATCAATTAAAAAAGGGCCATTGTTTAGAAAATTTTTGAAAGGATCAAAATTATCAGATAAAAGATTAACAGACCAAACCGTTGCATTAATAATAAAAAAGTACTTATCACTTGCTGGAATAGATAATAAGAATTATTCAGGACATAGTTTAAGATCAGGATTTGCAACTGTAACAGCAGAATCTGGAGCTGACGAAAGAAGTATTATGGCAATGACAGGACATAAATCAACAGAAATGGTAAGACGTTATATTAAAGAAGCAAATTTATTTAAAAATAATGCTTTAAACAAAATTAAAATTTAAAAATAAATTTTAATATACCAATACACCTAGCAAAATTAATAATAATTTTATTTTTTTTAAAAAGAAAAAAATTAAGCAGCATCCTTAAAAAATATTCAAAAAATTCTATTAAACTTTGAAATATTAAAATAGATTTACTTGAATATTTTGATTTAAAATAATATTCAGAATATTTATGATGTTTTGATTGATTGAAGTTAGTTAAATTATTTAAAATGACAGATCTATTAATGTCATTATTTGGATGTTTTGCATAAGAATTAGCACACTCAATAATTTGATATTTTTTATCTCTTAATCGTTTACATAAATCCTGATCTTCATAGTATAAAAATATATTTTGATCGAACAATCCAATTTTATTTAAGATCTCTTTTTTTGATAAAAAAATTGCTCCTGTAACTACATCTGCACACAAATTACCATTTGGCTCTGTTTTTTTAATAATATTATGTATATTGTTGAGATTGTTACTACGTTTAGTTTTCTTTAAAGCGGAGTAACAGTGATTATCTAAATATTGATTATTGTGGTCATAAACTTTGGGAGCAACTATTCCAACGTTCTCATATAGATCAAATATTTTAATTAAGTTATCGATTTGTCTTTCATTAAATATTATATCTGGATTAAGTAATAAAATATATTTTGTTTCTGCAGTACTAATACCTAAGTTATTAGCACTGCCAAATCCAATGTTGTGATTTGGGTGAATAATAGTGATATTTTTATATTTTTCTTTAAGATGTTTTTTTAAATTTAAATCTTTACTATTATCAACTATAATTTTTTTAATATTAATTAATCCATCTAAACATCTATCAATTACTTTACCACTGTTATAAGTAACAATTATCGCTGTTGTATTATCAATTTTGCTGATCATTAATTAAATGTTTATTTAGGTTATTTGCAGTGACCTTCCATGTTACTTTACCTCTTTTTTCAATTAAATTATTTCTAAATTTTTTCCATAAATCATCATCATTTAGTAATGATATTGAGTAATCTGCAAATTCTTTGTCATTTTTTGCAATAAAACCTGTTTTATTATGCTCTACTCTTTCTCCAAGTGATCCTATACCTAAAGTAACAATTGGAACGCACATTTCAGCAGCTTCTTGTGCTGCTAGGCAAAATATTTCTCCTTTATGACCCGGAACAAGCATTACTCTAGAACTTTTTAAATCATTTAATAAGTTTTTTTGATTTCCAAGTGTTCTTAAAAAAACATTCTTTTCATCTGACTTAATCTCATATGGAGGGTTTATATATAAACTAGAAGATTTAGATTGAGGGTATATATCTTTTTTCCAAATATTTAAAAGTCTATCTAAATTTCTATTTGGTCTAGTTGTAAAAATAGCTTTTTTTTCAACAAATTCATCATTTAATAGAGTTTCATAAAACATTTTATCTACTGCCCAAGACAGTTGAATTTTACCATTAAAAGATGTTGGGTATGATCTTAATTTATATTGATAGTTGCTTGCTACAATAACCTTAGGTTTGTATTTAATAAAAGGAATTAATTGTTTTTTTCTTAAAAATTTTTCAATACTTTGAATACTATGAGAAATAAAATAATTTTTTTTTGAGTTAACTAATTTGAGATTATTTGCATCAGATTGTGATATAGCAACATCACATTTTTTGTCAAAATATTCATCATTTAAATATTTTAAATCTGTCCAATGAACATTATTAATTTCTTTTTTTAAATGATTGCAGTTATTAAATACATGAACTTCATTATTTAAAAGAGCAAGGTTTTCAGCCAAGTTTATTAAAACAGTTTCACCACCTCTAAGTTTATTTGAGTGACGATCTAATGCGTCAAATTCAACTAAACTATTTTCAATAAAAAAAATTTTCATATTTTATTTCTGAGTTTATTTCTAAAGGATTGATCTTTTTTTATCTTATATTCTCTTTTCATGGCTTTAGTTTTTGTATCAAATTTTTCTTTATAAATAAGTTTCCAATTTCTTCCTCTTGTTGATTTGGCACCTTTACCAGAATTATGTTTAGCTAATCTTTTTTTAATATCTGTTGTCCATCCAACATAAGTTTTTAAAGATGGATTTGTTGAGGCTATGACGTATGTATAAAAACTCATTTTTTTGGCGGTCCCTAGGGGAATCGAACCCCTCTTTCATGGATGAAAACCATGTGTCCTAACCGATAGACGAAGGGACCATATTAATTGTATCTATTAACAGATATATCATTAATTACAAACTCTATATCTTTTTTACCTTTCCATTCATTTAAACTCAATTTTCCAGCTATATTAAATAGTTTTTTATTTGTTAGTGTTAAATAAGGTTCTAACTGACTTCCTACTGCATTAAAAGTAATGGTTTTTATAGCATTTCCACTTTTAGATAGTAAAATACTTTTAATATGTTTTTTTCCTACTATGTACCCTTTTAAAAGCTTCATATCTTCTATTACAAAATTTGGCTCATAATTTCCAGAGCCAAATGGGGACAACAAATCTATATCATTGTAAAAATCTTCATTCAGAGCCGTAGGGTAAATAGTTGCATCTAAGTATAAGTTTTTTAAATGTTGAGTATCAAGATTTAGTTTCAAATAATTTTCTATTAAAAATTTTTTAAACTTTTCTATATTTTGATCCAGAATACTAAATCCTCCTGCCATTTTATGACCTCCACCCTTTAACAAAATACCCATTTGTACAGCTTTAATAATATTAGATCCAATATCAAAACCTAAAACTGACCTTGAGGAACCTTTGCCAGTATTGTCTTTTAAACTTATTAAAACTGTTGGTTTATTAAACTTTTCTTTAATTCTTGAAGCTATTATTCCAATTATACCTTCGTGCCAAAATTTTCCACATAAAACTAAAACAGGATCTTTAATATTTTTGATAGCTTCTTTTTCAACTTCTTCTATTAAATTTTTTTCATACAACTGTCTATCTTTATTAAATTTATCGAGTTCACTAGCTAACTTAAAAGCCTTAGATGGATTATCTGAGGTCAATAATTCTGCCCCAAATGATGATTGCCCTACTCTTCCACCAGCATTTATTTTAGGACCTAATATATAGCCAATGTGATAAGTATTTGGTTTAGATGAAATTTTACTTAAGTCACATAAAGTTTTGATTCCAAGATTTTCTCTTTTGGCAATTACCTTAAGACCTTGTTTAACAAAAACTCTATTAACACCAACTAAAGGAACAACATCACAAACTGTACCGAGAGCCACTAAATCTAAATATTCAATTAAATTTGGTTCTGTAATATTATTTTTTTTGAACCAATTAACTTTTCTTAAACTTCTATTTAAACTAATAAGAAACATAAAAGCAACTCCAGCTGCACATAAGTGATTTAAATTAGATTTATCATCTAACCTATTTGGATTAATAATAGCATCAGCGTCAGGTAAGTTAATATTGGCTTGATGATGATCTAATATAATAGTTTTAACATTTTTATTCTTGGCAAATTTAATTGCATCAAATGAAGAAGTTCCACAATCAACTGTGATAATAAGATTTGCGTGTTCATTAATAATATATTCAAACGTTTTAACTGTAGGACCATAACCATCTTTTTGTCTATCTGGTATATAAGTAGTACAAGGATGTTTAATTGATTTAAAATATTTTTTTAATAAAGCTGTAGCTGAAGCTCCATCGACATCATAATCACCAAAAATACCTACTTTTTTCTTTTCAGAAATAGCTTTAGTAACTATATTCACAGATTTTTCCATATCTGTTAAAGTGTTTGGTTCAGGCAGTGAGTTTTTAATTGATGGCTCTAAAAACAAATTAACATCATCAATTTTTATATTTCTAATAACTAAAAGCCTCGAAATTATTTCTTTAATAGAAAATTTTTCACAAATTTTTAATACTTTATTGTTATCAAATTTTTTATAAATCCAGTTTTTTCCTGTAACTGATCCAGAAATCATTTTAAAAAATTATCTGTGTATGATTTTTTAATAATTTTTCTTTTTTGTGGTTCAACAATGTAAAAATCAATATAATTATTTTTTGCATATTCCACAGCTTTTTCTTTAGTTAAAAAGTTCAATTTAATTTCAGACATAGTGTCAGTAGATGTTTCCCATCCTGTTAATAAATTTAAACCATTTTTTGATGTATCAAATTCTAAGACCCATTCTTTTGCATTGCCTTTACCTGATTGCATAGCTGTTTTAGCAGGCTTGTATATTTTCGCTTTATTATTTAAGTTTACTTGTTTCATAAATATTAATTTGTCTATCTATATCGTTTAATATAAAGCTTGGTTTACCAAGATTAAAAGGTTTGTTTTCAATATTTAATTCTCTATGACTACCAAAAGACTTAAGGTCTTTATTGCTGCTAATGTTAGAAAAATTATTAATTGCTATAAATCTATATGAATTTGATTTAATCTTTTTTATTACTTTCATAATTTCATCATTAGTTAGATGTATAAATATATCTCTAATTATTAAAAGATCATAATTAATTGGGTAATCATCAGATATTATATCACAATTTTTAAATTTAATTTTATTATTACCATACAAATTTTGGTTTTTTTTAACAATTTCTTCAACTATTTCTAAACCACAATAATCAATGATATCATCATTTGAAACAACTAAATCTTTCATCCATACAAAGTCACCACATGCTAAATCAAGAATACTATTGATATTATTTTCTTTAATAAATTTTTTAAGATCAAGTACTAGATCATCACACCTGCTAACATCTGACCCTAAGCCACTTACAGATTCTTTTTCATTAGGTTTATGATAATCTCGCCAGTGATATGATTTGTATATAGAGTTAAAAAGAATTTTTCTCTTAAAACTCATTGATAAAAAAAAATATTTTTTAAAAAAATTTGTAGAAAAAATCTTTCTTAACCAATAATAAGAATTTAAATATCTTTTAACGTTTTTAGTCATAAAATGGTCGGGGTGCAAGGATTTGAACCTTGGACCTTCTGGTCCCAAACCAGACGCGCTACCAGGCTGCGCTACACCCCGAATTATTGAACTATATATATATACAAATGTGTCATTTTAGAAATAGTATTTTTTTTTTTATTATAATAATATATTAGAAATTGAATGATAAATTACATTAGTGCACCTTTTAAGTGGTTTTTCAAGCTTGAAGCAGCTAGCGGCTTAGTTTTGGTAATATGCACGGTAATAGCATTAGTACTTAGCAACACAGATCTTTCTATTTATTATTTTGAAATATTAAATGCTCACTTATTAATTGGTTTTAAAAATTTCAGTTTAGATCTCAGCGTATTGCACTGGATTAACGATGCTCTAATGGCAATCTTTTTCTTTGTAGTAACTTTAGAAATTAAAAGAGAATTTTTACAAGGTGAACTTTCAAAGCCGAAACAAGCTTTACTACCTATAATCGGTGCTGTTGGCGGAATGGTTATTCCTGCTGCAATTTATATTTTTTTAAATTATGGTGATGAAATTAATATTAGGGGTTGGGCAATACCCTCAGCTACAGATATAGCTTTTTCTATTGGAGTGCTATCATTGTTGGGATCTAGAGTTCCAATTTCTTTAAAAGTTTTTTTAACTGCACTTGCTATTATAGATGATCTTGGAGCAATAATCATAATAGCATTTTTTTATTCTACTGAGTTGCAATTTTTATATCTATTATTAATGTTAATAACTTTTATTGTTTTATTATCATTAAATTATTTTGGTATTAAAAAATTTGTCCCATATTTTATTGCAGGACTTTTTTTATGGTATTTTACTTATGGTTCAGGTGTTCATGCAACAATATCTGGGGTATTACTAGCTACAACAATTCCCCATCGAAAAAATGAAAAAGATTTCTCTCTTTTATTAAAATTAGAACATTTTTTATCTCCATATGTTGCTTTTGGAATTATGCCACTATTCGCATTAGCAAACGCAGGTGTAATATTGGATAATATTTCAATTAGCACAATTCTTTCTCCTGTGCCTCTAGGAATAATATGTGGTTTGTTTATAGGAAAACAAATAGGTGTATTTGTATTTTCTTTTGTTGCAATTAAACTTAAATATGCTGAGATGCCTTCAAATTCAAATTGGTTGAAACTTTATGCAGTAGGAGTATTAACAGGAATAGGTTTTACCATGAGTTTATTTGTCGGAAACTTAGCTTTTGTCGAATATTCTAACAACTTAGATGGTGTTAAAATTGGTGTCTTAATTGGCTCTTTGTTATCTGCATTAGTAGGTTATTTCATGTTATTAACTTTCACCAAAAAAAAATAATGTATGCTTTATAAAACTAAGTTAATCTTAATAATATTTATGATTTTTTTTTTAAAAACAAATGTTAGTGCTGAATATGATAAGTTAGCTTATGATTTCAAATTTACTGATTTAGATGGTACAAACATGAATTTATCAGAATTTAAAGACAAAATAATTTTAGTTGTAAATGTCGCTAGTCAATGTGGATTTACTAAACAATACGAAGGTATGCAAAAATTATGGGAAAATTATCAAAAAAAAGGATTAATTGTTATAGGTGTACCATCAAATGATTTTGGCAATCAAGAACCCGGTTCAAATGAAGAAATTAAAAACTTTTGTGTTAGTAAATTTAATATTTCATTTCCAATGACTGAAAAAGAAATAGTTATTGGTGAAAAAGCTCATCCTTTTTATAAATGGGCTAAAAAAAATTTTGGTAAATCTAGCGTGCCAAAATGGAATTTTCATAAAATTGTTATCGGCAAAGATGGAAAAATTCTAAAAACTTTCAATTCCTTTACAAAACCTAGTTCAACTAAATTTACGAAGTATATAAGTAATTTATTGGAATAATTTATATTTCTTTTTTAACCCAAACATCTGGAGTTAATGAATTTTCTATTTCTAGTTCTATATGATAATTAAAAGGTTTGCTCCCTCTGTTTTTTATATAATCATGAGTCTTTTGGATACCAGTTTTTAAATCAGTTGAAGTTTTATAATTTAATATATTCCTCGCTTTATCTGCTGAACAAGTAGCTATTTTAACTTCTCTTGGTCTTTCTTTTTTAAAAATAGGCTGAAGGTTTGATCCAGTTACATTTGAACAAATTTCTGCAACTTGGTTTATTGTTACAAATTCTTCATCGGGACCTATATTAATTATTTCTTTATTAACATTTGCCTGATCCATCATAGGTATTAAACAATTCAAACAATCATCTATATATGAAAAACATCTTTTTTGTTCACCATCGCCAAATATTAATGGAGCTTTATTTTGTAAAATTCTATTAATCATTATGGAAACTACATTTCTAAAAGGATCATCATATTTTTGTTTTGGTCCTATTATATTATGTGGCACTGCTATAACCCATTCTACATTATTTAATTCACATAAATTTATTAAAACTTTTTCTGCAGCTACTTTAGCTATTCCATATGGATCTACTGGTTTTGTATTCATACTTTCAGTAAATGGTGGTTTTTGATCACCATATCTCGCCATAGAAGAGCAAAAAATAATTCTTTTAACTTTGTGTTTAATTGCAGCAGTAAAAACACTAACTGAAGCTAAATAAACATTTTTTGTTATAGTTACTGGAGAAAAAACAGAAAGACCTTCGTGCGCCGTTGCTGCACAATGGTAGACAATATCAACATCTTTCATAATTGAACTCATTTTATCTAAATCGCAACAGTCATATTCATAAAAAGTTATATTTTTTGGTATATTATCTTTGTAACCACCAATTAAATTATCTACAGCTATTATCTCATGACCCATATTAGATAGTTTTTCAGATAAATGTGATCCTAAAAATCCAGCAGCACCTGTTATTAAAATTTTTTTTATTTTTCCCATAAAATCTTTTTTTTATTACCAATTTCAAATGTTTTATTTATAATATATTTAGATACAGACTCAGAATTAAATAATTTATGATATTTTGCCCAGCCTCTTTTAGCCACTGATCTTCTCATGCTATCATTTCCAGAGTAGTATTTCATTTTATCTGATAAATCGTTTATATTTTTATAAAAAATTACTTCGTTTGGATCAAAAAAATCTCCTAACTTAGTTTTTTGATCAATAAATGTTAGTAATCCGTTTCCTAAAAGTGATGCAATTCTATTACTAGAATAATACTTAATAGGTTCTCCTCTGCTTAAATTTAAAGCCATTCTAGATTTAGATATCATTTGAAAGAAATCATCAGCCCATATAGGTTGTCTTCCATTAAAACCATAAAAATCAAACTTAATTTCTGGATTTTTTCTAATTAATTGATTTAAAAATTTTTCTCTTCCGTCTTTTTTTCCAGATTTAAGTACACCACGGTTAACACCATGACTCATAGCAAAGAAAACATCGTATATAGTATTTGCATTATTAAAAATTTTTAATCTTTCTATAGACTCATCTACAGGAATAGGTAAAAAATGAAATGTATTTTGATTGACTTTAAAGTCCAATGCATCTGGACTAGTTGTGATAAAGGAATGGTCAATATAATCTAATTTATTAAGTATTTTTTCTTTATTTTTAAAATAATCTGGGCCATTAAAGATAAGGGGATCTTCAAACCATTGAGCTATTTTTATATCTGGATTATATTTCTTTAAAATTTCTAAAGTAGAGTTTTTTATTAAATCCGCATGGCCTAATAATAAAAGGTGAGGATTATAATTTTTAACTGCACTAATTAATTTTTGATTTAAATATTTTTTTCCACTTAAATCAAAAGTGTTTTTTCCCATTTTCATTACGTCTCTATCACTATAATTCATTACACTATGACCTGATCTTATAAGACCATTTGACAATTTATGTGCTACAGAAACAAAGTACAATCTTCCATCATGCCTTTCAGAAAAATTTGTAATATGCATTATTCTCATTCCTTGATGCATTTTTGAACTTCTGCCATTAAATTTTGGTTTATAAAAAAGATTATTCCTTATCAAATCAACTTCTTTAGATGATTTATCTAAATCATTTTTAAAATTTTTATATGCTAAGTTTCCTAGGCGTTTTCTATATTTTGGATTTTTAATTAACTTATCTAAAACATTAAAAAGATGTTTTTCAGTTAGATTACTTAAAATAATACCATCAGTAATTGTTTCTGGTAATCCACCTTTGTTACTTACTATTGTTGCACAGCCTCTACTACTTGACTCTAAACCAATACGCCCCATTGGCTCATCCCATTTAGAACAACCAACGGCAATACTAGCTCTATCAAAATGTTTCAAAACTTCTTTGTGTCCTAAAAAACCTAATTTAGTCATTTTTGGATGAGTAATATCAATTTTAGCTCTTGGCTCATCTCCTATAACATACGCTTCCCAATCTTTGTGTTTGTCTAAAATTTTAATTACAGTTTTACAAAACAAGTCATATCCTTTAGAGGGATTAAGTTTTCCAACAAATAAAATAATTTTTTCCTTTTTTTTATTTAATTTTTCTTTATTAACACTTGAATAAACAACTGACACTTTTGGATTTTCTTTACTGTGTTCTAAGCCAGAAAAAAATCTTAGTTTTGTCCATTCGCTAATAAATATTATAGCAGAAGCTTTTTTAAGAATATGGGATCTTTGTTTTACTGATATAGAACCTCTTAGTGTTAAAGGGTCATTATGAAAGTATAATGCAATTTTTTGTTCTTTTAAAACTGAGGTTAAATAATTAAATGTAGCTGGTCTATTATGAATTTCAATAAGATCGGAATTTATTTTTTTTTCATTAATTAAAAATTTTTCAGCATATTTAATATTTGAACTTTCATAAAATCTTCTTTCAAAATCTAAATTATGATACTTTATATTAAATTTTTCTTTATATTTTGTTGATCCAAAGACTGTTATACTATTTTTATATTTACTTTTTAAAGCCACGTCTTTAACAAACAAAGACACTGCACCAGCATATTTAGGAGAAAAATTTTCTTTATAAGGAAGTAGTATAGATATTCTTTTCATATATTTATTTGAAGTCCATCGTAAGCAGGTTTTACATTTCTAGGTAAATTATTCAACAAAAAATTGTAATCTAGATCATAATGAAGGTTTGTTAATACAGTTTTTTTGGGTTTTAACTTATTTGATATTTCTAAAGCCTCATTAAGGCTGAAATGTGAGGGGTGCTTTTGTATTTTAAGACAATCAATTATGAGACATTTTAAATTCATTAATTGCTTGAAATATTTTTTATTAATTCCATTGCAATCACTGAAATATGCTACTTTTTCAAAAATATATCCTAATGAAGAAATTTTTCCATGATTTAAATTTATTGT
>NZIO01000051.1 GCA_002689925.1 Candidatus Pelagibacter sp. | reverse complement strand
GTTTATAAACCTTTTAGATATCCATGGTGCTATGACGCATGGTTAACTCAACAAAGAATTCATTGGTTACCAGAAGAAGTTCCCCTAGGTGATGATGTGAGAGACTGGCAGAAAAACCTAACTTCATCTGAAAAAAATTTACTAACTCAAATATTTAGATTTTTTACTCAAGCAGATGTTGAAGTTAGCAATTGTTACATTCGTCATTATATGAATGTTTTTAAACCAACCGAAGTTTTAATGATGATGACATCTTTTGCTTCGATGGAAACAGTTCATATTGCTGCCTATTCTCATTTGTTAGATACAATAGGAATGCCCGAGTCAGAATATTCTGCTTTTATGAAGTACAAAGAAATGAAAGACAAATATGATTATATGCAAGGTTTTGACGTAAGATCAAAAAAAGATATAGCTAAAACTATTGCAGTTTTTAGTGCTTTTACAGAAGGACTTCAATTGTTTGCTAGTTTTGCAATTTTACTTAATTTTCCAAGATTTAACAAAATGAAAGGAATGGGCCAAATAGTTACTTGGTCAGTTAGAGATGAAACTTTACACTGTAATTCAATGATCCGATTATTTCATGATTTTATAGAAGAGAACCCAGAAATTTGGACACCAGAATTAAAAAAAGAACTTTATCATGCATGTAGAACTATAATTGAACATGAAGATGCATTTATTGATTTAGCATTTCAAATGGGACCTATGGAAGGTCTTACCGCACAAGATGTTAAAGATTATATTAGATTTATTGCAAATAGAAGGTTAACCCAGTTAAAACTTGAGCCAATTTATAAAATTGATAAAAATCCATTAGGATGGTTAGACACTATGCTTAATGCAGTGGAACATATGAATTTCTTTGAAGGTCGTGCAACAGAATATTCTAAAGCTTCCACTAGAGGTAGCTGGGTAGAAGCTTTTTCATAAAAACTTTTTCAAATTAACTATCTTTGATTAAGAGGTACTACCTGTCTATATTCTTCACCACTATATTTTGAAAGAGGTCTAATAAGTTTATTTGAAGAATGTTGTTCCATGATATGTGCAGACCATCCAGTAATTCTTGCCATCACAAAGATTGGAGTAAAAAAATCTGTATCAAAACCCATCAAGTGGTATGTTGGACCAGTAGGATAATCAACATTAGGATGAATATTTTTTCTTTTTATCATTACGCTTTCAACTACATCGTAAATTTTATGAAATTTTTTATCACCTTTGACTTTAGCAACTTTTTTAAAATATTTTTTCATTGTTGGAACTCTAGAATCTCCTTTTTTATAAACTCTATGACCAAAACCCATTATAACTTCTTTTTTATCAAGAGCATTATTTATCCAGTTTAATGCATTATCAGGTTTTTTAATCTTATTCATCATATTCATCACTTCTTCATTTGCTCCACCGTGCAAAGGTCCTTTTAAGCTAGCTATTGCACCTGTGATTGCTCCATGAATGTCGGATAAGCTACTAGTAATAGTTCTTGCTGTAAATGTTGAAACATTAAAACTATGTTCTGCATAAAGAATTAAAGAAACATCAAAAGCTTTAATGATTTCTTTATTTGGAACTTTTCCAAAGCACATGTGAAAAAAATTTTCAGAAAAAGATAATTTTTTTTTCGGTGGTATAATTTTTTGTCCTTTTCTGGCTCTAAAAAATGCTGCTATAGCTGTTGGTGTTTTAGCAAAAATTCTTATTGATTTCTCCATATTGGCTTTTGGTGAATTATCATTAGTTTTTTTATCTTCTAAACCTAGAACACTTACTACTGTTCTTGCTACATCCATAGGATGAGATTTTTTTGGCATATGCCTGACTATTTCTCTAAGATTTTTTGTAATATTTCTATTTTCTTCTAATTGCTTTTTAAAATTATTTAATTTTTTTTTATTAGGGAGCTCTTTATTTAATACAAGGTATGCTACTTCTTCAAAGCTACATTTTTCACATAAATCTTGAACTGCATAACCTCTATAAGTTAAAGAATTAATATCAGGCATAACCTGAGAAACTGTTGTTTCATCAACAATAATTCCTAGTAATCCTTTTTTAATTTCATCACTCATTACTCATGTCCTTTTGTATCAAAATTATAAATTTTTTCGTCAAGTTCGTTATATTTTTCGTACTCAACTAATTCATATAATCGTTTTCTTGTTTGCATCTTATCAATAATATTATTTTGATGTCCATTTTCATAAATATTCCGCAATCCATCTTCAACATTTTTCATAGCTAATCTTTGAGTTGTTACTGGGTATATTACTATATTGTAACCAAAATTTTCTAACTCTTTATAGTTGAATAGTTTGGACTTTCCAAATTCAGTCATATTAGCTAGTAAATAACAATCCAGGTGTTTTCTAACTTTTTCAAAATCTTTTTCATTTTCCAGAGCTTCAGGAAATATTATTTCAGCACCAGCATCGATATAAGCTTTACATCTATCAATCATTTTATCTATTCCTTCAACGCTTTTGGCATCAGATCTAGCTATAATTTTAAAATTTTCATCTTGTTTAGCATGCACACATTCTTTAATTTTTTTAACCATTTGTTCTGTTGAAATTAATTCTTTATTATCTAAATGACCACATCTTTTAAGTTCTATTTGGTCTTCTATGTGCACAGCTGTAATCCCAAATTCTTCAAATACTTGAATAGTTTTTTCACAAGATTTAAAGCCAGTGTCTATATCTACAATTGTTGGAAGGTTTGTCACTCTAGATATTAAATATGATCTTGTGCTCACATCTTCTAAAGATGTTAAACCAATATCTGGAAATCCAAGATCGTTGGCCATTACACCACCAGAAACATAAACAGCATCATATCCAATTTCTTCGATTAGTTTAGCTGTAAGAGGATTATAAGCACCCGGAACTCTAAGAATTTTATTTTTTTTTAGTTTAGTTATGAAATCTAATCTTTTTTCGCTTGGTTCTTTTTTAACAAAATGCATTAAAAGATACCCTTTCTTAAATTTTTTTTAATAAGACTTCTTTTTACTATAATATTTAATTTATCTAATCTACCAGCTTTAATTTTTTTTAAATTTTGAACATCTTTAATAAATCTGTGGCTTTCTTTTTTATCTAAAATCCCATTTGTAAGTATTAAAAATTTTTTAATATAATTTGCTCTTTTAAAGGGTCTTAAACCATAAGGGTGAGCATCTGCTTTCTCAAGTTGTTCTATTATTTTTCTTCCATCAGACATAGTTACGACAACTTTTGCTCCAAAAGACTTATTTTTTGGGTTAGAGTTATGATATTTTTTTGTCCATTTTTTATCTTCATATGTTTTAATTGATTTCCAAATTTTTATAGTGCTTTTTCTATTAGATCTTTTTTTTGTATATGAATTAATATGATGCCAATCAGCATCTTCTAAAGCCACGGCAAAAATATACGTTATGGAATGATCCAAAGTTTCTCTACTTGCATTCGGGTCCATTTTTTGAGGATCATTTGCTCCGGAACCAATTACATAATGAGTATGATGACTAGTATAAATATCAATCTTTTTTATTTTGTTTAATCTTGTAATTTTTTTATTTAGTTTTTTAGCAATATCAATAAGTGCTTGGGATTGATATTCTGCAGAATATTCCTTTGTATAGGTTTCTAAAATAGCTTTTTTAGTTTGATTAATTTTTGGTAATGGAACTTTGTATATAGTGTTTTTTCCATCTAAAATTCTTGCAATAACACTGTCTTCACCTTCGTAAATTGGGCTGGGTGATTTTTCACCTCTCATTGCTCTATCGACAGCTTCTATAGCAAGTTTCCCAGCATGAGCAGGAGCAAATGCTTTCCAGCTAGAAATTTCTCCCTTTCTAGATTGTCTAGTTGAAATTGTAGTATGTAAAGATTGTTGAATTGCTTGATAAATAGTTTCAGTACTTAATTTTAGCATTGCTCCTAGTCCAGCAGCAACGCTAGGACCTAAGTGAGCAATATGATCAATCTTATGTTTATGTAAACATATACCTTTGACCAAGTTAACTTGAACTTCATAAGCGGTAATTATCCCTCTTAAGAGATCTATCCCACTCATTTTCTTTTGTTGAGCAACGCTTAAAATTGGAGGTATATTATCTCCAGGATGACTATAATCTGCAGCTAAAAAAGTATCATGAAAATCGAGCTCTCTTACAGCTGTACTATTAGACCAAGCTGCCCATTCACATTCAAATTTAAGTTTTGAACTTACACCAAATAATGTAGCGCCATTTTTTTTTGGATGCTTTAAAGCCATTTCCCTGGAAGATATTACTGCTTTTCTATTTAAAGATGCTATAGCTACTGAAGCGTTATCAATAATTCTATTGATGACCATTTCAATTGATTCTGAATCTAGTTTTGCATTATCAGAAGAAATTTCAGCAATTTTCCATGCTAATTGATCTTTTTTTTTTAAATTAAATTTAGATAATCTAGCTTTAACTTTATGAATTTTCAAAATTTCTCCTAAACACTGTAAAATAAATCATTATTAATTAATTACAATAAATATTGCTGTAATTAATAATAAAAAAGCTAACAAATATTCAATAATTCTTTTTATTTTAACATTTTTTATTAATAATCTTAGTGAAGAACCAAATAAAGCCCAAAGACATATTGAAGGAAAACAAACAAAAGCTGCAGTAAAACTTACAAAAATTACTCCTACAAATAGCTTTTCTTCATATGGAAAAAAACCAGAAGCCACCATACTCGCTATAGACCAAGCTTTGGGATTAACAAATTGAAATAATGAAGCTTCATAAAGCTTTAGTGGCCTTGCACTATCTTTATTATATTCACTGAAAGAACCAATCATTTTATACCCTAAATACAAAAGATATATCGAACAAAGATATTTTAGAATTAATAAAATTATTGGAAAAGGCTGAGATATTTTTCCTACAGCCAAACAAACGATTGCAATTTGAACAATATGTCCTGTGGGTATTCCAACCAAATGAGGTAGAGTTTTCTTAAAACCAAATTTCAAACCCGAGGTAGTTAACATTGCATTGTTTGGACCAGGCGTTGCAAACATTACAAAATAGAAACTTACTAAAGCCAAAAATAGTTTTAGATCTATCATAGGTATTTTTTAATTATTTTTTCCACACCTATAAAATCTTTAATTAAGTAGTCATGATAAATTTCATTAGTATTTTTTTCTGTATAACCATTTTCTAACAGGATAACAGGAATAGAAGCATCTTTTCCTGCATTTGCATCAGTTTCACTATCTCCAATTATAAGGCTTTTTTTTATGTCACCATTCAAAATCTCAATCACACTAGTTAGATGTCTTGGATCAGGTTTACAATAGTCAAAAGTATTACAACCAGCTACATACTCAAAATAATCATAAATCTTAATTTTTTTTAGAAGATCAATTGCTAAATGTTCTTGTTTGTTTGTACATACACCCATTGAAATATTATTTTTTTTACACCAATCTAAAAAATCTTTTACACCATTAACAAGAGTGCTTTCATTAATTATATTTTTTCCATAATAATCAATAAAATCTTTAGACATTTTATCTTTCATCTTTTTTTCATCTATACTATGAAATTCTTTTTTTGCTTGACCCCATATTGATCTACCAATTAATGCACCAGCTCCTTTTCCAACTAAATTTCTTATTTCTTTAGTAGATTTAGTTTTATACCCATATTTTTTCATAACATAATTATGAGCATTCATTAAATCTGGTGCTGTATCTACTAAAGTTCCATCTAGATCAAATAAAATTGTAAAATTTTGTGTCATATCAAAAGTATTAATAAGAAATATATTGTGATTTATCTATATTTATTTCTTAATATAAACAATCAATAAATGATACAAAAAAATAAAATAAATCAAAATAAATTAAGAAAAAAATTTATAAAAAATGGAGTAAAGATGATTGCTCCAGAAACTGTCTTTTTTTCTGAAGATACAAAAATTGGAAAAAAAGTTACTATTAATCCTTATGTTGTTATTGGCCCAAAGGTAGTAATTGGAAATGAAGTTGAAATTCTATCTTTTACTCATATAGAAAATGCAAATTTAAAAAACAAAGTTAGTGTTGGACCTTTTTCAAGAATAAGGCCAGGAACTATATTGTCTGAAGGGTCAAGAATAGGAAATTTTGTTGAAACTAAAAACACAACAATTGGAAAAAAATCTAAAGTTAATCATCTTTCCTACATAGGGGATGCAAAAATAGGAAAAGCTGTTAATATTGGCGCAGGAACAATCACTTGTAATTATGATGGTAAAAAAAAGCACAAGACAAAAATTGAAGATGAAGCATTCATAGGATCTAACTCATCTCTAGTTGCACCAATTAAAATTGGTAAAAAATCAACTGTGGGCGCAGGGTCTGTAATAACAAAAGATGTTAACAAGAATTCTCTCAGTTTAACTAGATCTGTACAACAAGAAAAAAAAAATTATAAAAGAAAATAATATTTATGTGTGGAATAATTGGTATAGCAAGCAACAAATCAGTAACTTCAAATATTATTCAATCATTAAAAAAATTAGAATATAGAGGCTATGACTCTGCTGGAATTGCAACTATTGTAAATGGTAATATTGACGAAAAAAAATGTACTGGAAGAGTAGATAATTTAGAAAAAATATTATTTAAAAATCCTTCAAGTGGAACGTTGGGCATTGGGCATGTCAGGTGGGCAACTCATGGAATTCCCAATCAAGTTAATGCACATCCTCATTCTTCAGAAGAAGTATCAGTAGTTCATAACGGTATTATAGAAAATTCTAGTAAATTAAAAAAAGATTTAGAAAAAAAAGGATATAAATTTAAATCACAAACCGATACTGAAGTTATAACTTTTTTAATTACAGATTTTTTAAAAAATTTTGATACGATCCAATCCATTAATCAAACCTTAAATAAACTTGTTGGAAGCTTTGCACTTGGTATAATTTTTAAAAATAAAAATATTGTTATAGGAGCAAGGCGTGGAAGCCCATTAGCTGTAGGTTATGGACCAGAAGAAAATTATCTTGGCTCAGATTCTTATGCTTTAAAATCTATGACTAACAAAATTACTTATTTAGATGATGGTGAGATGTGTGTTTTAACAAATAGTAGTATTGAGTTTTTTAATTCAGAAAATAAAAAAATTAACAAAGAAATACTTATATTATCAGCTGACGAATATACTGTTGATAAAGGTGACTATAAAGACTTTATGTCAAAAGAAATACATGAACAAGCATTAACTTTAAAAACATGTTTAAAGGAATATACTGATAAAATTAAAAAGGATATTAACCTGTATAACTTTCCACTTGATCCAAATAAAATTAAGAAAATAATATTAATAGGATGTGGAACGGCTTACCACTCATGTTTAATTACTAAATATTGGCTAGAACAACTAACTTCAATTTCTATTGATGTAGATATTGCTTCTGAATTTAGATACAGAAATATAAGATTTAAAAAAGATGAATTATATATTTTCGTATCTCAATCAGGTGAAACAGCCGATACTTATGCTGCTTTAGAATTATGTAAGAAAAATAACGCAAAAACATGTGGAGTTGTTAATACAATCGAAAGTTCTATAGCAAGATCTTCAGATTTTGTCTTACCAATATTTGCTGGACAAGAAATAGGAGTTGCGTCCACAAAGGCTTTTTTAG
>NZIO01000050.1 GCA_002689925.1 Candidatus Pelagibacter sp. | reverse complement strand
ATAGTACTAGTTGGAACTAATACTTTTCCTCCCATATGACCACATTTTTTTTCACTTGCTAATTGATCTTCAAAATGAACACCTGCAGCACCAGCTTTTATAAATTTTTTGGTTAATTCAAAAACATTTAATGGTCCCCCAAATCCAGCTTCCCCATCAGCTATAATTGGTAACATATAATCTACTTGGTTATTTAATTTCATATCACCATCTATAATTTCCATGTGTTGAATTTGATCAGCTCTAATTAAAGCATTATTCATTGACTCAACTAACTTTGGTGCACTGTCAAATGGATATAAAGATTGATCTGGGTACATTTCCCCCGCGCTATTTGCGTCTGCAGCTACTTGCCATCCACTTAAATAAATTGCTTTGAGCCCTGCTTTGGCATGTTGAACAGCATGATTTCCTGATAATGACCCTAAAGTATTAATATAAGATTCTGAGTTTAGTAAATTCCAAAGTTTTTCTGATTGATTTTTACACATAGAATATTCAATTTTTATTGAACCTCTAAGTCTTTCAACATCATTAGGAGTGTAATCTCTGTTGATTCCTGAAAATCTATCTAAAATTTTTGAACTCATTGTTTAAACCTAGTCTTTATATTTTAAGAAAAATTAAATAGAAGTCTTATTTGTCTTCACTATACTTGTTTGTAAACTCATTCATACCACTTGAACCCCAGTCACAGTGATCATCTCTCAAATAAATGCCATTTTGACTATTTTTATCATAGTCGTCTTCCTTAGATAAATAAGCCTGTGTATTCGGTATGTTTTTATTATTGCTGTTGTCCATGTAAACTTTATAATTTACAAAATTTACAAATTCCACTAAATTCTATAAAATACTTGTAAAATATAGAAATTTGTTGTAAATTGTAATTTACAAAATTTACAAATAGAAAACATGAGTCAATCAAATTTAAAAATAGGTCCAAAAATAAAGGCATTTAGACGACAGATGGGCATTCAAGCCAATAAACTTGCTGAAGAAATAGGAATTTCACCTAGTTATTTAAATTTAATAGAAGGAGGAAAAAGAAAAATAGATGGTGATTTGCTACTTAAGGTTTGTGATAAATTAAAGATTCAATTATCAGACCTAACGACAAAAGATGATCTAAATTTAGCAAACAATATTTCAGAATTATTAGATGACCAGTTGTTTGAAGATTTAGATATTCTTGGTCCAGAAGTTAAAGATTTGGTAAATACAAATCCAAAAATAGCTAGAGCTTTAATAAAATTAGGAGATAATTTTAAACAAAAAGATCATGAAATTATTAATAAAGTTGAAAATTTATCTGGAAAAATTATTGATAGTAGAAAAGCTTCTTTCCCTGGTGAAGTAATTTCAGACTTTCTTCAAGAAAATAAAAATTATTTCCCTAAACTTGAAGATTTTGCCAATATTATATTTAATAAAGTTCATAAAAATAATAGAACAAGATATATAGCTTTGTGTGAATTTCTTAAAAAAGAATATTCTATAGTTGTTCGAGATGTTATTCCTGAAGAAGGAAAACCATTTTCTAAGATTTATAATGAAAAAACAAAAGAACTTCTGCTAAGTGATTATAATTCCTTAGAAACTAAAAAGTTATATGCTGCAGCTCAGATTGCACATGAGGGAGCTATTAATGAAATTAATGAATATTTATCACAATTTACTTTCCCTTCAGAAGAATCAAAAAAATTAACAAAAGTTGCTTTGTTAAACTATTGTGGTGCAGCTATTTTAATGCCATACAAATTATTTCATTCAGAATGTAAAAAGCTTAAATATGATCTAGAATTACTACAAAATACTTTTGCAACTTCATTTGAACAAGTAGCTCATAGAGTAACATGTTTACAAGACCCTAAATTACCAGGAATACCTTTTCACATGCTTAGAGTGGATGTAGCTGGGAATATTTCAAAAAGATTTTCTTTATCTGGTATTGAAATACCAAGATATGGTGGTGCTTGTCCTAGATGGAATGTATATTCTGCTTTTACAAGACCAGGAGTAATACAAGCAGCTGTAAGCAAAATGACCAATGGTGAAAAATATGTTTGTATAGCTAGAACTGTTGAAAAAGGAGTTGGAAGGTTTGGTCAATCAAAAAGTATTTTATCTATAGGTCTTGGATGTGAAGCTAAATATGCAAAAGATTTTATATATACTGAAAATATTGATATAAGCGATAAAAAAACAGAAATTCCTATCGGTGTTTCTTGCAGAACTTGCGATCGTATGGATTGCCAGCAAAGAGCATTTCCCCCATTACATAAAAAATTTGATATAGATCTCAACAAAAGAGGAATATCAGTTTATGTTGCAGATTAATATTTCTTGACCTTAAAGAAGTGTTGATTGATAATCAATTTTGATAAAGCGGGTCTAGCTCATTGGTAGAGCGAATCGTTGCCAACGATTAGGTAGAGGGTTCGATTCCCTTGACCCGCTCCAAAATTATATGAAATCAACATATGTCATTAATCATTTCAAATTTATCGATAACATCGTTGTTAGTAAAAGAGCCGAAATGCTTAATATAATTAATAAATATATAGAAAACTTATCATTAAGTGATGCTTTAGATATTGGAACCACAAACGATCAAGATAACAAAAGTTCTAATTTTTTAATAAGAAATATTAAAAACATAAGATTATTTAAATCTATTTCGAACCAAAAAATTAATTTAGGGTTTTTTTCAAAAATTTTAACAAAATCGATTACAAATAATTTTTCTGAGATAGAAATTAAAAATTTTAAATCAGACCTAGTATTATCAAATGCCACATTAGAACACGTTGGTAATTCAAATAACCAAATGAAAATGATTAAAAATGTAATTGATTTAACAAAAAAAATTTTTATTATTTCTACCCCAAATAGATTTCATCCAATAGATTTTCATACTAAAATTCCTTTTATTCACTGGTTGCCAAAAAAAATACATAGATTTTTATTAAATTTAATTGGATTAAAATATTTTTCAAAAGAAGAAAATTTGAATCTTTGCTCTAAAAAAGATTTGATAAATATGTTAAAAAATTATAAAAATATAAAATATAAAATTTTTCATATTAATTTATTTTATATTAAATCTAATTTTTTGATTATCGGAGAAATTATAAATTAATATAAAATGAATGATTTAATTAAAAAGAAATGTGTTCCTTGTGAAGGTGGTGTTTCTCCTATAAAATACGATGAGATACACAAATATCAAAAAAAAGTTGATGGATGGGAAATAAAACCAAATAAGAATAAGATACACTTTTTAGAAAAAGATTTTACTTTTAAAAACTTTTTAGAAAGTCAAAAATTTGTAAATGAGGTAGGCAAAATTTCAGAATTAGAAGGGCATCATCCAGATGTTACTTTTGGATGGGGATATGCAAAAATTAGGATTACTACTCATGCAATTGAAGGTCTTTCTGAAAATGATTTTATTTTAGCCGCAAAAATAGACCAAATATAATTTAATGTTTGAAATGTCGTGTTTTACTAAAAACCATTGTTATATTTTTATCATTTGCTAGTTTTATTACTTCTTTATCTCTAACCGAACCACCTGGTTGTATAATGGCTTGTACACCTGATTTAATTAACTCTTCTACACCATCTGTAAATGGAAAAAATGCATCTGATGCTGCTACTGAGTATGGCAAATATTCAGGAGAAAATTTTAAAGCTTTTTCTATTGCAATCTTACAACTATCCAATCTATTTGGTTGGCCTGCACCTATCCCAATTGTTGAAAAATTATTAGCGATAACAATAGCATTTGATTTCACATTTCTACAAACTTCCATAGCAAACTTTAAGTTTTTCAATTGTATTAAAGATGGTTTCTTTTTAGTAACACATTTAAATTTATTTATTTTTAGTTCTGTTTCATCATTTTCTTGTTTTAAAAATGAATTTTCTAAAAAAGTATAATTTATCTTTTTATCAAAATTAAATTTTTTGTAATTAATTAATCTTAGATTCTTTTTCTTTTTTAAAATATTCAATGAGTTTTTGCTAAATCCTCTAGAAATTATTATTTCAAAAAAAGTTTTACTTATTTCTTTTGCGACTTTACTTTTGATTTCTGAGTTTATAGCCACAACACCGCCAAAAGCACTAATAGGATCACTTCTCATTGCATTTTTAAAAGATTTATTTTGATCTTTGAGGCTTGAAACACCACACGGATTAGCATGTTTTACTATTGCAATACCATTGTTTTTTTGAAAATTTTTTAAACTTAATAAAGCTGAATTAATATCATTGTAATTATTAAAACTTAGCTTTTTTCCATTTAATTGTTCAAGGTTCATCGATTCTTCTGTTTGATAAATAGCAGCTTTCTGATGGGGATTTTCTCCATATCTTAAATTATCTTTAATTTTGCCATGAAGTGTTTTTTTATTAGGGAAATTAATATTATTAACATCATTAAAAAAATTAGAAATTACAGATTCATAATATGAAGTTTGACTAAAAGCCTTGGCAGACATAAGTTGTCTAAATTTCAAACTTGTAGAACCCTTATTTTTTTTAAGTTCATATATCAATTTATTATAATCTTCTGGCTCAGTTAATACAGTTACGTCATTATAATTTTTAGCTGCAGCTCGTACCATTGTAGGACCACCGATATCAATATTTTCAATTAGGTCTGATAACTTATTATTGTGTATTAGTTTTTTTTCAAATGGATAAAAATTTACTATTACAAGATCTATGTTAGAAATTTTTAGTTTTTTTAATTCATTTTTGTGTTTTGTGTTGTTTCTTATATTTAAAATACCTGCATAAATTTTAGGATGTAAAGTTTTTACTCTACCATCTAGCATTTCAACATGATTAGTATATTCTGATATTTCAGTACATTTATAACCTAATTTTTTAATATTATAATATGTTCCACCTGATGAAATAATTTGTATTTTGTTTTTTTTTAAAATAGGTAATAAAATTTTTAAATTATTTTTATCAGATACAGAAATAATTGCTTTTTTAATTTTTTTTAAATTCATTTTTAGGATACTTTTTCAATAGACCATTTAACTTTCAAATTATCTTCATTGGTTCTACCATACATATAAACACATTGACTACCAATAATTTTATTCTTTTTTCCAAAAAAAATATTTTTATCAATTTTAAAATTATTAGTTTCACTGTTTAATTTCCAGCCTTCATTATTTTTCAAGCTTAATAAAATAGATTTTTCGTCTCGCGTTTTAACAATCTTAATACCAGGGTAGATATGAAATCTAATATAAAAGTTAACTAAATTTTTTTTGTTATCATTTTTTTTTAATTCATCTGTACCAAATAGTTTATTTTCATATATCTCAAATGATCTAAAGTGAGAATATCCAAATTTTTTTTTATATCCATCATGTCCTGCTGTGATTAAAAAATTATTTTTATTTTCTTTAAATTCTTTTTTTAAAATAGTAAATTTTTCTAGAATTACATTTCCATATATTTCATTTATTAATTTATTTTTTTGAAAAGAACATGAAGAATTATTATTTATATATAGTGTTGAATGAGCAGCTGTCGATGAGCTTAAAGAAGAAAATTTCTGAGAAGCTAATTTGCTATAACCTGAATTACATATTATTTTTTCTCCATTAGAAATAAATTCAAAAGATAAACAACCAGCTTGATAAAATTTTGAGAAATTATTAGGTGGTGGCTCACCTACATCAATTGATATTTCTAAATTTTTATTTTTAGCTTTAATAAATCCACCTCTTTCAAACTCATTGTTAGTAAAAGAATATTTCATTCTTTTTAAAAAAAGATCATAATCATCGTGGTTAATTTCTGTTGCCCCATTGAATAAGGAAATTTTTTTATTTGAATTTTTAATAAATTCATAACAATTTCCAATTTTAAAAATGATATTATCCAAAAAATCGGGAATATGTGATTGTGATTCTTTTAACCATTCTCTAATTAAAATAATATATTTTAAACTAATTATTAATTCTTCAGGATTTCTTGATCTAGGAAAACCAGATTTATCAAAGAAATTTTCTGTTATTTTTTCTAATTCTTTTAAACCGAAAGTAAGATTAAAGGAAGTTTCTTTAAATAGTAGTCCAGACAAAATTATAGCAGAAGAGCAAATTATTTTTTCTGAGCCAGTAGATAGATTTTTTATATTTCTAGCTAAATGATTGATTTGAGTAATAAGTGTTAATATGAATTTTTCTTTATAATCATTTTTTGACCCCTCAAAAATAATATCTAAGTTTGATGCCCAAGCTATAATTCTTTTAGAGAGTATTTCGTAGTCCCAAACTTTCTTATCATATTTATCATATTTTTTTATCCAACTCTCAATTAATTTTTGAAATAAAAATTTATCACTTTTTCTATCTAATGTATTTAACCATAAAAAACTATGAAGATTATTTATTTCATTTAAGTTTTCAATATTTTCATTCCATAAATTCTCTGCATCTATTTTTTTAATATTATAGAAATAGTTTTTTGATAAAATTAAAGGTTCAATTAAATTAGGTCTAGGAATGTAGTAAAACCTTGAAGAACCAACTTTAGTAATTTTTTTATGATAAAAATTACTTTTAAAATAAGTATTATTTATTTTTAAACTAAATATTTTTTTTATAGAAAAAAAGTATAATTTAATACTTTTTATTTCAAACATTAATTTAATTCTTTTTTAATAAATTAATATTTTTTTTAAGATTACCTTGGTTGTTCTTAAAAATTGTTGTTCCAGATACTAAAATATTTGCTCCTGCATTAATAGCTAATTTAGCATTTTCAAAATTTATGCCTCCATCTATCTCTATTTCTACAGAATATTTTTCTTTATCAATTTTCTCTCTTAAAATTTTTATTTTACCAAGAACTTCAGGCATAAATTTTTGTCCACCAAATCCTGGATTTACACTCATGATTAAAACTAAATCAATTTTATTTAAAAAGGGAGTTACTTTTTCAATTTTAGTTTCTGGATTAAGAGATATACCTACTTTTTTTCCAAAAGACTTTATTTCTTGTATTGATTTTTCAATATTATCAGTAGCTTCAGGATGTATTGTAATTATATCCGCCCCAGCTTCAGCAAAATTTTTAATATATTTATGAACAGGAGATATCATTA
The DNA here is from genome assembly GCA_002689925.1 of Candidatus Pelagibacter sp. Classification (GTDB taxonomy): domain Bacteria; phylum Pseudomonadota; class Alphaproteobacteria; order Pelagibacterales; family Pelagibacteraceae. Next base: position 6,055 of record NZIO01000050.1, on the reverse strand, counting down.
AATGAACATCAAATGGTAATTTTGTATGTTGTCTTAAGTCCTTAATTACATCTGGTCCTATTGTAATGTTTGGAACAAAATGACCATCCATTACATCTACATGAATTAAATCAGCGCCCGCTTTTTCTAAATCAGATATTTCTTTTCCAAGAATGCCAAAATTTGCTGATAAAATAGATGGTGATATTTTAATACTTTTGGGCATAGAAAATTTATATTTTTATATTTAGGTTAAGTCAAAAAAAAAAGAAGGGCGAATTATCTTCGCCCTTCTTTATAAATCACTAATTTGTATTCCTAAATACTATCTTGCATCTCCAATATCTTCTACTAGAGCGCTAACTGATTTTTTAGGAATAGTCGACATTTCCATTTTGTAAGCTAGGAACCACATCATTCCAGTACCTAAAATCCAGAATAATATTTGCCAAGCCCATATTGATGGAATTCCAAATGTCCACGTGCTGATATCATTTGGTGAACCAAAAATATCATTTCCTATAACAGCCCCAGGTCCAATTCCAAAGAATAACCAAGCAATTGTAATTATCCAAGCCACTGGCTTAAGACTTTGTTTGCTTGATGGAAGACCTGCATGTTCTGATAGAAAGTCATGGTATTTTTGTCTATGAGCACGCTCTTTACTATTTTGTGTAAGAGCAGAAACAGGTAATGCTACCGCAAGGTTAGCGAACATTCCCCAGAATGCTGAGTGCATTGTCCAAGGCCATCTTCCCCATGGTAAAGAGTCACCAAGCATTTGTTGACCAATACTTTCTGTTAAAGCTACTCCTATAATACCAGCTAACAATCCTAATGATACTCCTGTTCTTGTTAACCAAGGAAAATAACAAACAGCTGCTAATGGTACCCACATTTGGAAACCAAACGCTACAGCTAATCCTCCTAAAAGAACTAATGCATCTTTAGAAAATGTTGCAACTATTAATGCTGCACCAACTACAAGAACCACACAAATTCTACCAAACAATTTTTGTTCAGCGTGTGACATCTTCGGTCTGAAGAATTTTTTGTAGATATCTCTAGTTAGCATTGAAGCACAAGTTGACATATAAGCTGCCCCTGTAGACTGCATTGCTGCTAGTGCACATACTGCAAGAAGACCAACAAACCAAGGTGCTGCATCCCCAATCGTATTAATGAAGTACGGTACAAGATTTCCTTGTCCACCTTTACCAATAGATTCTGGAAGCACATTTGAAATGTTAACTCCTGCTGCATTCACAACTGGGTCGGCACCTAAAAGGTGAGCCCCCATACCTTGAGCAGCAGTAAATACGAATAAAGCAAAGCCTATTCCAAACGCTGAAGCCCAAACTTGTTGTGGTGCAAATGGTTCTGGATCTTTATTTGCGAAAGCCCACATAGAGAATGCTGGCGAAGAGTGTATGCCCATAAGAGCAAACATATAAGTTAAAACCATAACCCCTGTCCATAATCCTCCAACTGGAGTTTCTTTACCTAATCCAGAAGTAAATTGTATGACACCTGGTATTGCAAAATACGCTGAGTATCCATCACCAGGTGTTCGTCCCCACTTGGTCCCTTCTACTAAAGCTACTTTTGCTAAACCTTCGTTTAATGCTCCCCAACCTCCTACGAGATCATAAGCAATAAAACCGATTGCTACAATTCCAAACCATAACAAGATACATTGTAATGTATCTACATATGCTACAGATCTTAATCCGCCAAGACCTACGTATAGTGCAACGATAGCTGCTAATACCCAAGTACCTGTTGTAACACCCCATAAGCCATCTGATAAAACATTAAATAGTTTTCCAGAAGCAGCTAGTTGAAGTCCTAAGTATGGAACTGAGAAACATAAAGCTACGACAACAGTTAAAATTCTAACCATATCACCTTTGAAGTAATCGGCTAACATTTCTCCCGGAGTTACGTAACCAAAACGTTTTCCAAGTATCCATTGTCTTTTTAAAAACATTACCCCTGTAAAAGGGATAGTAATTACATAAAAAGATGCATAAGCATATTGGAATCCGTCACGATAAATTAATCCTGGGTGACCCATAAAGGTCCATCCAGAAAATGATGTGGCTGTGGCCGCCAGCACAAATACCCACATCGGCAGTTTTCTTCCCGATATAAAGTAGTCAGATGCTGTCTTAGCCTGTTGTGCTCCTCTTACTCCCCAGTATATACAATAAGCCCAGTAGAGTAATACAAACACGATCAGCCATGTTACTTTTGCTGACATAAAGGTTTCCCCCTTTTTTATATTTAAACATGTTTATTGCTTAGAATTTGAAGTCTAAGCATATAATTTGAAAATATTGTATTAATATTATGTTAAAAGCAACAGTTTAATGATATTAAAAATACAACTTGAAAGTGAAATTGTCATTTTTTACTGCTAGTTTTAGCAATTTAATATTAAATGTAATGAAAACTTAGTATGGAATTTATTAATTTTTACCGATTGTTTCATGATCCTATCTGGACCATTATTTTAAGTGCAGCTTTGTTTTTTCCGGTAAGACAATTAATTTGGGTATTATATGTTAGAAAAAAACAAAAAACTCAAAAAGAAGTTTCAGAAGAAGAAAAAAAATTTTTAAAAAAAAGAGCAGCCTTTACCTCAATACTTTTGTGTGTTGTATTTAGCTATATTTATGTAAATCAAGTTTTTAAATAAAATCTCATGAACCCTAAAGTAATTAAAAGATTTATAATTTATATGGCAATCGCTACATTTGTAATGTTTACATTTTGGGCAATAGTAAAATCTTACTTGAATAGACCCGCTGGAGATTATGAAACAGAAGTTTGTGATATTCGTTTAAAAGATAAAAAATTTGAACAAGCATTAGAAAATGCAAATATTGCTCTTGAAAAAAGTCCAAATCATAGAGGGGCTATGATGTGTAAAGCTTTAGTTTATATTTCTCAAAAAGATTATATTAATGCAAATAAAGAATTAGATAGTTTAATAAATTTTTTAGAAAAGACTTTAACAGAAGATGATTTAACAGGGAAAGGTACCTTGGCAGCAGCTTATGCCAATAGAGGTATTATTAAAGATAGAAATGAAAAATATGAAGAAGCACTTAAAGATTATTTACAGTCACTCGGAATAGATCCAAAAGCAGTAGAAGGGCCAGGTTTAGGAACAGTAATTTTAAACTATAAATTTAAGTCATCTTCTGTAAAAGAAAGAGCGCTTTATATTTATGAGCAATTAAAACTACCAGAAAATGAAAGACTTTTAAAAATTAAAGAATTAGATGAAGGACAAGTAATGCACAAACCTAGTAAACTTTAAAAACTTATAAGTCCCAGAACATCTTTAAATAAAACTAAAAAAAAATAAACTCCCGCTATACAACCAAATAATAATCTTACAAAATCTTTTTCTCCATCGTTATTTCGGTAAGTGATACCATGATGAGCTATAAATGCAGTAATGAATAAAAAAATAATATTTACTAATTTTTCATATTCTTGAGGTATAAAATCAAACATATATAATTATTTTTTGTCTTTTTGAATATAAGGAAAAAGAATATTTTGCATATTAGATTCTTTGGTATCTTTTATTGCGATATAGTGACTAAAAAAAAATATAAAAGCAATAATTAAACTATATTGAATTCCTTTGAGCTTTCTTTTTTTATCATCTAAAATTTTATTTCCAAATTCATGGTCATAAATATGATATTTTTCTTGTTCACTATCCAGTTTTTTTGCATTTTCTAACTTTATAATATCTTTTGCATAATATGTTACCCAAATAGGAATAATTCCAGTAATCATATATTCACTAAAAATATTACTGATTTTATCCTCAGGAAGTTCTTTTTTAAACCACACTTTATAAGCTAATTGAATTAACTGAAACTCGCCTACTTGTAATAAATTGGCAGCAAGAAGCACTTCTGATCTTTTAGGATTATCATCCCAATCTGGCTTAATTAAAGTTTTTAAAAAATTATTCACACAAAAATTAATCTTGTTTATTTTGTCTATTTTCTACTAAGTCATCCACAACACTTGGATCGGCTAGTGTACTAGTATCTCCGAGTTGATCATATTCATTAGAAGCTATTTTTCTTAGGATTCTTCTCATTATTTTTCCTGATCTAGTTTTTGGTAAACCAGTTGCGAATTGAATTAAATCTGGTTTGGCAATAGGTCCTATTTGTCTTCTGACCCAAAGCTTAAGTTCTCGATCTAATTCTCCTGAAGATTTTTCACCAACATTTAGCGTTACATAGCAGTATAAACCATTACCTTTTATGTCATGTGGGTAACCAACTACAGCTGCTTCAGCAACTTTGGGATGAGCGACAAAAGCACTTTCTATTTCTGCGGTCCCTAGATTGTGACCAGATACTATAATTACGTCATCAACCCTTCCAGTAATCCAATAATAACCATCTTTATCTCTTCTACATCCATCACCAGTAAAATATTTTCCATCAAATTGAGAAAAGTAAGTATCAATAAATCTTTGATGGTCACCATAAACAGTTCTCATTTGCCCAGGCCATGACTGAGCAATGCACAATCTTCCAGAGCATGCTCCCTTTAAAGTTTTTCCACTTTCATCCACTATAACTGGTTTAATTCCATAAAAAGGTTTTGATGCAGATCCTGGCTTAAGATCAATGGCACCTGGTTGAGGAGAAATTAAAATTCCCCCAGTTTCTGTTTGCCACCATGTATCAACTATTGGACATTTAGAGTCTCCAACTATCTTATAATACCACATCCATGCTTCAGGATTTATTGGCTCACCAACTGTTCCTAATAATCTTAAAGATTTTCTAGAGGTTTTTTTAACAGGTGCACTTCCTTCTCTCATCAAAGCCCTTAAAGCTGTAGGAGCGGTATAAAAAATATTTACTTTATATTTATCAACTATTTGCCACCATCTAGAATTATCAGGGTAATTTGGTACACCCTCAAACATTATTGTTGTAGCTCCATTAGATAAGGGCCCATAAATTATATAACTGTGACCAGTTACCCATCCAATATCGGCAGTACACCAATAAATATCATTTTTTTTGTAATTAAATATATATTGATGAGTCATTGAGGCATAAACCATGTACCCACCTGTACTATGTAAAACTCCTTTAGGTTTTCCTGTTGATCCAGATGTATAAAGTATAAACAAAGGATCTTCTGCATTCATCTCTTCAGGTTCACAATTATTAGAAGCATTTGATATAATATCATTATAAAAAATATCTCTACCGGATACCCAATTAATTTCATTTCCTGTACGTTTAACAACAACACATTTTTTAATGTTAGGACATTGAATCAATGCTTCATCTGCAATCTTTTTAAGAGGTATAATTTTACCTCCTCTTATACCTTCATCAGCTGTTATTAAATAATCTGAATTACAATCATTTATTCTGCCAGCAATTGAGTCAGGAGAAAATCCACCAAAGATGATTGAGTGAATAGCTCCAATTCTAGCACAAGCTAGCATTAAATAAGCTAATTCAGGAATCATTGTTAAATAGATGGTTACTCGATCTCCTTTTTTAACGCCAATACTTTTTAAGCCATTTGCTGCCTTGCAAACATTTTTATGTAACTCATCATAAGTAATTTCTTTTGATTCTTTTGGATCATCTCCAACCCAAATAATTGCAGTTTTATTTTTTTTTGAAGATAAGTGACGGTCAATACAATTAGCAGATGCATTCAAGGTTCCATCATAATACCATTTAATCTCTACTTCTTGTTTACTATATTTTACATCTTTTATTTTCGAATAAGGTTTAATCCAAGTAATTCTTTTACCTTCTTTTTTCCAAAAACCTTCATTATCTTTTAATGATAATTTATATTTTTTTTCATATTTTTTTTTATCTACGAATGCAATTTTTTTCCATTTATCAGGTACTTTAAAAATTAGTTCTTTATTTGAAGAATCATCACTTTTAATTTTTTTCTTCTTAACTTTTCTTTTTTTAGTTTTTTTAACTTTTCTTTTTTTAGTTTTTTTAACTTTTCTTTTTTTAGTTTTTTTAACTTTTCTTTTTTTAGT
>NZIO01000049.1 GCA_002689925.1 Candidatus Pelagibacter sp. | reverse complement strand
TTGCAAATAGAATTACATCTGAGTCTGCTATTGATATCCACCATTTTTCTTCATTTAATTTTAAAACTACTGGATCATTAATTATACCACCCTCATTATCTATAATTGGACAATAATAACATCTACCAACTTTGGATTTAGATAAATCTCTACAAGTCATCAATTGCATTAATTCTGCAGAATCTTTTCCAGAAATTTGTACTTGCCTTTCTGCCGCTACATCCCAAACTTGAACATGTTCTTTTAAATGATGATAAGACTCTTCTATAGAACCAAAAGCAGAGGGTAACAACATATGGTTATAAATTGTGTAAGTTGTTACTCCTTGTTTTTCAATTCTTGAAGTATAAGGAGTGCTCCTTAGTCTTCTAGATTTGCCTATTGAATAATTTTTCATTTTTATTTTATAATAAATTCTTTTACTAATTTTCTCATTTCGAATGCTTTTTCAAAAATTATCATATGACCACAATCAGAAATAATTTTTGTTTCTGAGTCTTTAATTTGTTCAGTCATTTTTAATCCTGCTTTAACTGGTACCATTTTATCTAAATCCCCAAAAATACATAAGGTTGGACAATTAATCTTTTTTATTGCATTTTCGCCATCTTTATAATTATTACATGCCTTTAAGTCTACTGCTAAAATCTCTCTAATATCTCTGGCAGAGTTGATTATTTTTTTTACAGGATTACCTCCAATAAAAGCTTTTGATCCCTCATATCCCCATTTCATCATCAATAAAATTGATTTTTCGTCCCCAGCCTCAGCTAAATCTATAAGATCCTGATTAACTGGCATTTTATAAGAAGATGATACTAAAACTATTTTATTAGTTAATTCTGGATATCTAGAAGCAAAGTCAATTCCAACTAAGCCTCCTTGTGAATGTCCAATAATAATAATTTTTTTAATATCTGTTTTTTTCATTAAAGCTTTTACCCAATCAGAAATTTCTTCTATAGATTTTAATGCGGGACCCTCAGAATTTCCATGACCTGGTATATCTACAGACAGAACATTAAATCCTTGAGAAGAATAAAATTGCTCATGAAGTGACCAAACTATATGGGTTAATCCACTTCCATGCATTAAAAGTATAGATGGTTTATTTTTATCGATGTCCATACCGTTGGAAGATATAAACACGTCTTTATTGTTGACGTTTAAAATCAGTTTATCTCCTTAGCCTTTTTCCTTAATTCAAATTTTTGGATTTTTCCAGTTGAGGTTTTTGGAAGTTCACAAAATTCAATTTTTTTTGGGACTTTAAAACTTGCCAAGGTTTCTTTACAAAAACTAATCAATTCTTTTTCACTGATAGGTTTATCTTTAACCATTTCAATAAATGCACATGGTACTTCTCCCCATTTTTCATCTGGTTTAGCAACTACAGCTGCGATAGATACTGATGGATGTTTAGCTAATGTATTTTCTATTTCTATTGAGGATATATTTTCACCACCAGAAATAATGATATCTTTAGATCTATCCTGTATTTTTACATAGCCATCAGGATATATCACTGCTAAATCTCCTGTATGAAACCAACCACCTTTCATTGCCTTTTCGGTAGCATCTTTATCTTTAAAATATCCTTTCATTACTACATTCCCTCTAATCATTATCTCACCAATTGCTTTACCATCTCTAGAAACTTCTTTCATAGTTTCGGGATCCATAACTGTTACTCCTTCTGTATTAGGATATCTTACACCCTGCCTAGCCTTGATCTCATTTTGTTTTTCCTCATCAAGTTGACTCCATTCATTATTCCAAGCACATTGCGTAACATGTCCATAAGTTTCTGTTAATCCATAAACGTGCATAACTTCAAAGCCTAAACTTTTCATTTTTTTAAAAATAATACTTGGTGGTGGGGCACCAGCGGTTAGAACATAAACTTTTTGTTTTAATTTTTTTCGATCAGTTTCAGGTGCTCCTGTAATCATATTTAATACAATTGGTGCACCCCCAAAATGAGTAACATTGTATTTTTCAATTAGTTCGAAAATTTTTTTAATATCAATATTTCTTAAACAAATAGTTCTCCCATTTAACATAGGTATAGTCCAAGGGTAACACCAACCATTGCAATGAAACATTGGCACAATAGTTAAAAAATTTAACCTATTAGGCATGTTCCATGCTACAGCACTCCCTGTAGACATTAAATATGATCCTCTATGATGATAAACAACTCCCTTAGGATTTCCTGTTGTTCCTGAAGTATAACTCAATGAAATAGCTTGCCACTCGTCTTCTGGTATTTTCCAAACAAAATTTTCATCACCAGTGTTTAAAAATTCTTCATATTCTAAATCACCAATTTTTTCTAATTTTGACTGATCTGCAAACTTATCATGGATATCAATTATAATAATTTTTTTATTTAATAAACTTAGTGCTTTTTTAACTTCAGTGTGAAGCTGTCTATCTACAACTAATACCTTTGCGTCACTATGCTCTAAAATATAAGCAATTGTCTTTGCATCTAATCTAATATTAATCGTGTTTAATACTCCACCTGTCATAGGAACAGAATAATGAGCTTCAAAAATCTCTGGGGTATTAAAAGCTAAAAATGAAACTGTATCTCCTTTACCAATACCAACTTTTTCAAGTGCACTAGCAAATTTAATACATCTTTTGTATACTTCGCTCCAAGTATACTTTCGTTCTTCATAAACTATTGCTTCATAATTAGGATAAATATCTTTGGCTCTTTCTAAGAAAGATATTGGTGTTAAAGGAACAAAATTTGCTTTATTTTTTCCTAAATTTTTATCGTAATGACTCATATTAAATAAATTTAAATTTCATTATATAATCACTGCCAGTAGTAGCAATTTTAAAATGACTCTCTGCTCTAGGCAAGACTCTTTTAAAATAAAAGTTTGCGGTTTGTATCTTGTCCTCATAAAAGTTTTTATTATTATTATAATCTTTAAAGCTTACTTCTAGAACTTTTACCCAGGCATAAGCAATAGAAACAAATCCTAATGTTTTTAGATAATCATTACATGCAGCACTAGCATCATCTTTTGATTTTTGTACTTTTTCTTTTATCCAATCAGTAAAATTAGACAAAATTTTTATATGATAATCTAGTTCTTTAACAAAAAATTTCATATTATCATTTTCAATCTTGCAATCATTTTTCATCATATCTAAATATTTTTTAATTATATCACCATTTTTATTTACCAACTTTCTAAATACTAAATCTGCTGCTTGGATAGAATTTGTACCTTCATAAATTGGAGTGATTCTATTATCTCTATAGAGCTGTTCAATTCCTTGATCTTTAGTGTAACCGTAGCCTCCATGAACTTGCATTGCTTCACTTGTTATCTCCATGCCCATGTCAGTAAACATTGTTTTAACTACAGGTGTCATTAAAGAAACAAAGTCAGATGCTTCTTGTCTAACTTTTTTATCTTGATGATTGAGACTAACCTCTGTTTGTTGAGAGAGCCAAAAACAAAGCGCTCTTTCTCCTTCAATGATAGACTTCATATTAAGTAGAGATTTTTTTATATCTGCATGTTCAAGTATAAAATCTGCACCATCAGACAATTTGCTATTGTTTGCCTTCCCCTGTTTTCGTTCTTTTGCATAGTTTAATGAATTTTGGTAGGCAATTTCAGATATACCTAAGCCTTGTATTCCCACAACAATTCTCTCTAAATTCATCATAGTAAACATAGCATTTAGTCCTTTATTTTTTGGTCCTATCATATAACCAACAGCATCATCAAAATTTAAAACACAGGTTGCTGAACCTTTGATTCCCATTTTATTTTCAATAGAGCCTGTTGAAACCCCATTTCTTGACCCAATAGACCCATCATCTTTCACTAGAAATTTAGGAACAAGAAATAAACTTATCCCTTTTGTTCCATTTGGTGAGTCAGAAGCCCTTGCAATAACTAAATGAACAATATTTTCTGTTAAATCTTGATCTCCTGAAGTAATGAATATCTTTTGACCGCTTAATTTATATGTTCCATCGGATTGTTCTGTAGCTTTGGTTTTTAATAACCCTAAATCTGTTCCACAAACTGGTTCTGTAAGACACATTGTTCCACTCCATTTTCCTTCTACCATTTTGGGTAGGTACTTATTTTTAATATCATCAGTGGCATGATGAGAGATACAATTATATGCTCCAATACTTAATTCACTATAAAGTTTAAATGATAAACTTGCAGATGATAGCATTTCATCAAAAAAAGCACTTACAGTTTTTGGCATACCTTGTCCACCATATTTTGGATCACAAGATAACGATGTCCATCCATCTTCTATATATTTAGTGTAAGCTTCTTTGTAACCCGGGGGTGTTCTAACAACACCATTTTCTAAAACTGTAGGGTTTTCATCTCCTGATTTTGCTAAGGGTAATATTATATTCTGATTTATTTTTGCTGCTTCTTCTAGAATATTTTTTACTAATTCAGAACTTACTTCTTTATATTTTTCTATTTCATTATAATGTTTATTGTTCTTTAATTTTTCAAAAAGAAACATCATATCTTCTACTGGAGCAATATAAGTTGGCATCTAATTCACCAAAGGCTTTCCAGTTGCAAGTGTATGCTTAATACGTTCTTGACTATTTTTGGTTTGAACTAACTTCATAAATGCATCCAACTCTAACTTAAATAAATCGTCTTCACTTAATTCTTTGCTTAAATCTGTTTCTCCACCACTTAAAACATATGCTAATTCTTTTCCAACTTCCAGGCCATGATCTAATATTTTATTCTCTTCATATAATTTTTCCAATAAATTTATCATTTTTTTTCTAACCTTTTCACCTGAGAATCTAAATGTACATTCTTTAGGAGGAAAAAAGTTTTTGTTTTTTTCTAATATTAATCTTGCTTCTGGTAACAAGCTATTTCTATTCATAATCTTTTTATCCTCTGGCCTCAAAAATTTTAATGGTTCAGCTTCTATTGGAGAGCTAGCAGTTTTCGCATATCCTATGATATCAAAAACTTTTAATGGTGCATAATCTGGGTCTTTTTTTCCTTCTTCTGTTTGAGACCACCTCCACAACATTTCTTTACATCCTCCACCTGCTGGTATTAATCCTACAAGTGTTTCCACTAATCCAACTACAATATTTGTATGAGAAACAACAAAATTACTTTGAACCAAAACCTCAAATCCACCCCCCAAAGCAAGTCCTGAAGGGGCAGAAATAACTGGACTTTCAGAATACTTTAGATGTTTACAGGTTTCTTGAAAATATTTAATAAATTTTTCTATAGATTTAAAATCTTTTTTATTCGCAAAATCCATAACATAATTTAAATTTACACCAGCTGAAAACTGCATGCTTTCATTAATTATTATTAAAGGCTTATCTGAGGCCTTTTTTAAACTATCCATTGAATTGTAATCGAGTGCATTAGCTTTTGTAGTAAATTCAATAATGTTAAAATCTTTAAATTTATAAATTTCTGCTGAATCATTTTTATCTGTTTTTATTGCTACTCTTTTTATTTTCCCTAGAGTTTCTATATCAGTATACTTTTGCCTTTCTCCATAAAAATTTTCATTTTTATTTTCAGACAATTTTTCTAAGAATTTATTATCTTTGAAGTCGTTTATTTTTTCAAAAAAATTTTTTACTCCAATTTCTTCTAACATTTCAAACGGGCCTTTTGCCCAATTAAAACCTAATCTCATTGCTTCATCAATATCATTAAATTCTTTAGTAACTGTTGGTACTAATGAAGATGCATATTTTATTATCTTTGATATTACAGACCAGGCATATTGGCCATATTTATCGTTTCTTTTAATTAATTGTTTAAGATTTGCTCTATCTGACTCAATATTTATTTTTTTTGAAGCAAAATAATCTCCAGTATTAAGATCTAAAGCTTCAAGTATTTTCTTTCCTCCAGTTTTATTAATACGGTAAAAACCACCTTTACCTTTTCTCCCTGTGTATCCTGTTGAAATTAATTTTGTAATTAATGGAATTTCTTTTGCAACTATTTGAAAAGGATCAGACTTAGGAAGCTCTTTAATAAAACTTTTCAAAACATCTGCCATAAGATCAATACCAATTAAATCATATAAACCAAAAACACCAGTTTTAGGTATGCCCATTGGTCTGCCAAATATCGCATCTGCTTCTTCAACAGTTAAATTCATATTAAATGCTTCAGTCATAGCTACTTGCATAGCATAAACTCCAACTCTATTTCCAAGAAAACCTGGAGTATCATTACAAATTATTGCTCCTTTTCCTAAAAGTTCCTCACAAAATAATTTTAAATAATTAATTTTTTTTAAATCATTGTTTTCGGTTTTAACAATTTCTAATAAACCCATATATCTTACTGGGTTAAAAAAATGAGTAATACAAAAATCTTTTTTTTCTTCTGCTGTTAAGTGTTGTGACAAAATTTTTATTGGTATAGAAGATGTATTTGAAGAAACAATAGCTTCCTTTTTTCTTTCTTTAAATATTTTTTCATAAATATTATGTTTAATATCAATTCTTTCGACTACTGCTTCAACAATCCAATCAGCATCTTTTACTAAATTAAAATCATCTACGATATTTCCAACTTTAATATTATTAATTTTAGTTTTGTCTAATAATAATGGGGGTCTTGAGTTAAAAATTCTATCTCTTGCTTGACTGCTTATTTCAGTTTTTAAGTCAAGTAATGTTACTGGAATATTTGCGTTACACAAATGAGCAGCTATTCCACTTCCCATAGTGCCTGATCCAATAATTACTACATTGTTAATTTTCATGCGACTAAACTAGAATAAATGATTAATTATTGCAATTTTGAAATTATCGCATCTCCCATTGCCGAAGTAGAAACTTCCTTCATCCCTTTTGACAAAATATCTTTTGTTCTTAATCCTTCATTAAGTACGTTTTGAACAGCTTGTTCAACGATATTTGCTTCCTTATCTAAGTCCAAAGAATACTTAAGCGCCATTGAAAAACTTAGAATAGTTGCTATGGGATTGGCTTTTCCTGATCCAGCAATGTCAGGCGCTGAACCATGAACGGGCTCGTACATAGATCTCATTTTACCATTTTTATCTTTTGCACCTATTGAAGCAGATGGCAATAAACCTAAAGAACCAGTTAACATAGCCGCTTCATCAGACAGTATATCCCCAAACAGATTATCTGTTACAATTACATCAAACTGTTTTGGATTTCTTAATAATTGCATTGCACAATTATCTGCTAACATGTGATCTAACTTAATATCTTTATATTCATCATCTTTAAGTTTTTGTACTTCTTCTCGCCAAAGAATTCCAGCTTCCATTACATTAGATTTGTCACAAGATGTGACTTTTTTGTTTCTTTTTTTCGCAAGTTCGAAAGCAACTTTAGCAACTCTAATTATTTCACCGCTAGTATATGTGTGTGTATTAATTCCTTTTCTTTCACCATTTTCAATTGGTTTTATTCCTCTTGGTTCCCCAAAATATATACCTCCTGTTAATTCTCTTACAATCATTATATCTAAACCTGAAACTATTTCAGGTTTTAAACTAGATGCCTCTACTAATTGTTTAAAACAAATAGCTGGTCTAAGATTAGCAAATAATTTTAGTTCTTTTCTTAATTTTAAAAGTGCTCTCTCCGGTCTTTTTGAAAATTCTAAATTATCCCATTGAGGACCTCCAACCGCACCCAATATTACAGCTTCTGATTCAAGAGCCTTATAAAAAACTTCATCAGTAATTGGTTTTTTATGTTTTTCATATGAAGCTCCACCTACCAGTCCTTCTTCAATTTCAAAATCTAAAGATTTTTTTTTGTTAAACCAAACTATAATCTTTTTAACTTCATTAATAACTTCTGGCCCAATTCCATCTCCTGGCAAAAGTAATATTTTTCTTTTTTTAACTTTAATCATTAAATACCCAAGGTTTTTGTTTATTTAATTTTTTTTCAAAAAGAGAAATATTTTCATCCTTTTCTAAAGAAATGGCAATATCATCAAGTCCATTTAATAAGCAATCTTTTTTAAATGGATCTATTTCAAATTTTATTTCATTGTTGCCAAAAATAACTTTTTCTTGTTTTAAATCTACGAGAATTTCTTCTTTTCTTTTTGAATATTCTGAAAGTTCTTTTATTTTTTCTTCTTTTAAAATAATTGGTAAAATTCCATTTTTAAAACAATTATTATAAAAAATATCTGCATAGCTTGAGCTGATTACACAAGTAATACCAAAATCAAGTAATGCCCATGGAGCATGTTCTCTTGAAGATCCACATCCAAAATTTTTTCCAGTTATTAATATCTTTGAATTATTATAAGGTGTTTGATTTAAAATAAAATTTTCAATTTTATTTCCATTATCCTCATATCTCATTTCAAAAAATAAATTCTTACCTAATCCAGTTCTTTTAATAGTCTTTAAAAACTGTTTTGGAATTATCATATCAGTATCAATATTTACAATTGGCAGATATGCTGGAATACTTTTAAGTGAGTTAAATTTTTGCATTTTAATTTTGGAACTTCCTAACATCATCCAAGCTTCCAGAAATAGCTGCTGCTGCTGCCATCCCAGGGCTAACCAAATGTGTTCTTCCACCTCTTCCTTGTCTTCCTTCAAAATTTCTATTTGATGTAGATGCACATCTTTCTTCTGGCTTTAATTTATCTGCATTCATAGCTAAGCACATTGAACATCCTGGTTCTCTCCATTCAAATCCTGAGTTTATAAAAATTTTATCTAATCCTTCTTGTTCAGCTTGTTCTTTTACTAGACCTGAGCCTGGAACCACCATGGCCTCAACGTGTGAAGCTTTCTTTTTATTCTTTAATATTTTTGCTGCTTCTCTTAAATCTTCAATTCTTCCATTCGTACAGCTTCCAATAAAAACCTTATCTATTTTTATATCTTTAGCAAGAGTATCAGGTTTTAAACCCATATATTTAAGTGATCTTTCAATAGAATTTTTTTTATCAGCATCAGCCTCATTTTTGGGGTTTGGTACTTTCCCATCTATAGTAATTACATCTTGTGGAGATGTTCCCCATGTGATCATAGGTTCAATTTCTTCTGCTTTTAAATCTATTTCTTTTTCGAATTTTGCACCTTCGTCAGTTTTCAAATTTTTCCAGTATTCAAAAGCTTTATCCCAATTTTCACTTTTGGGTGACATTGGTTTATTTTTTAAATAATTAAAGATTTTTTGATCTGGTTGAATAAGTCCTGCTCTAGCACCACCTTCAATAGTCATATTGCAAATTGTCATTCTTTGTTCAACACTTAAAGATGAAATTAAACTGCCAGAATATTCAATCACATAACCTGTTCCACCTGCTGTTCCAATTTTTCCAATTATTTGTAGAATTACATCTTTAGAAGTGACTCCGATAGGTAATTTTCCATTAACATTGATTCTAAAATTTTTTGCTTTTTTTTGTACCAGTGTTTGAGTTGCCAATACATGTTCAACTTCAGAAGTTCCTATACCAAAAGCCAATGCTCCAAATGCTCCATGAGTTGCTGTATGACTGTCACCACACACAATTACAGTACCTGGCTGAGTAAAACCTTGTTCTGGACCGATTATGTGAACTATACCCTGTCGCTTATCGTTCATACCAAATAGTCTAATATTAAACTCTTTGCAATTAGCTTCTAAAGTGTCTACTTGTATTTTTGATTCATGATCTGATATCCCTTGTGATCTGTCTGTTGTTGGGACATTATGATCAGCCACAGCTAGAGTTAAATTTGGTTTTCTTACTTTTCTATTAGCATTTCTTAATCCTTCAAAAGCTTGAGGACTTGTAACTTCATGAACTAAATGTCTATCAACATA
This sequence comes from Candidatus Pelagibacter sp., assembly GCA_002689925.1. GTDB lineage: Bacteria > Pseudomonadota > Alphaproteobacteria > Pelagibacterales > Pelagibacteraceae. The sequence goes on along the minus strand of NZIO01000049.1, from coordinate 38,681 downwards.
TAACAAAGTTGTTCCATCATTTTGTTGATGAACAATATGTTCGTTCCAAATTTTGTCGTATAAAGTTTGGGGCATTAAAAAAAATTTTTTTTTAAATCTAATATTTTAATCTTTTGATTTTTCTGAAGATTTTTCTTTATTTTCATTTTTTTCTTCTTTTGTATCTTCATCAGATTTTTTTACATTTAGATCTTTAGTCAAGGGTTGTTCTGATAAGTCTAAACCTATTTTCTTTTTTAATTTTTCAGCAATTCTAGCTGATTTTCCTTTTCTACTTCTTAAATAATATAATTTTGCTCTTCTTACTTTACCAGATCTAATAACTTTTATAGAGCCTAAAATTGGACTATATAATGCAAAAGTACGTTCAACCCCTTCACCAAATGAAATTTTTCTAACTGTAAAAGAAGAATTAATTCCTCTAGTTTTTTTTGCTATACAAACACCTTCAAAAAATTGAATTCTTTCTCTTTTACCTTCAACTATTCTGACACCAACTTTTACTATGTCTCCAGGAAAAAATTCTGGTAATTTCTTACCCTGAGAAATTTTCTTTACACTTAATTCATTTATTTGTTCAATATTTTTAATCATTTTTTTTATATTTTCTCCACATGTCTGGTCGTCGTCGGCGTGTTATATCCTCTGCTTGAGATAAACGCCAGCTTTTAATTTCCGCATGATTTCCCGATAATAGAACTTTTGGCACTTCTTTACCGTCCCATTTTTGTGGTTTTGTATACTGTGGGTACTCTAAAAGATGATTTTCAAAAGACTCTTCTTTAATAGAATTATGATTACCAAGAACCCCAGGTAACAACCTCACTATTACATCAATAAAAATATAAGCAGCAACCTCACCACCAGAAGTAACATAATCTCCAATACAAACTTCTTCTATTTTTTTATTCTCTAATACTCTGTTATCAATACCTTCAAAATGACCACAAACTATATTAATAATTTTTTTTTCAATCATTTTTTTTGCGTAAGATTGATCAAATTTAATTCCTTTAGGTGATAAGTATATTGTGTGTTCATGATCATCTAATATTTTGCTGTCCATTGATGCTGCTAATACATCTGGTTTAATCAACATTCCACTCCCACCTCCAAAAGGTGTGTCATCTACAGTTTTATTTTTATCTTTTGCAGAATCCCTTATATTAACAACATCCAGAGACCAGATTTTTTTTTGTAATGCTTTTTTATAAATTCCAGTTCCAAATGGTCCAGGAAATAAATCTGGATATAAAGTAAAAACTCTAGTCTTTAACATTTATTTATTTGCATCTTCTTTTTTAGGTTCTTCCTTTTTAGGTTCTTCTTTTTTAGGTTCTTCCTTTTTAGGTTCTTCCTTTTTAGGTTCTTCTTTTTTAGGTTCTGCTTTTTTAGGTTCTTCTTTTTTAGGTTCTTCTTTTTTAGGCTCTTCTTTTTTAGGTTCAGAAGCAGAAGTTTCTTGTGACGATTCTTTTTTTCTATCTTTTTTTGGTACAGCCTTAATTGGATTATTACCCTTTTCTGGCATTGGATAAAGTCCCGCTTCTCCAAAAATTCTCTGAACTCTTAAAGTGGGCTTTGCTCCTTTACTAATCCAATATTTAATTCTTTCCTCTACTAAACTTATTCTTTCTTTTTTAAGTTTTGGAAGAAGTGGATTAAACACACCTAATTTTTCAATAAATCTACCATCTCTTGGAAATCTACTATCAGCAACCACAACTTTATAAATAGGTCTTTTTCTAACTCCGCCCATTGATAATCTAATTTTTAACATTTAACTCCTCATATTTATTATTTTAATTGATTAAATATATCTGAAAAAGATCCTCCAGATAAATTTGTTTTGTTTTTTGACATTTTTTTCATCATTCCTGACATCAATTTAAATTGTTTTAATAGTTTGTTAATTATTAAAACATCTGTTCCTGATCCATCAGCAATTCTTTTTTTTCTTGATCCATTTATAATTTTTGGATTTTCTCTTTCTTGTTTTGTCATTGATAAAATTATAGCCTCGTTCTGCTTAATAATATTTTCATCAATATCAGCGTTGTCCATTTGTTTTTTTATCTTTGAAACACCTGGCAACATAGATAAAATTCCTTCCATACCTCCCATTTTTTTCATTTGTCTCAATTGGCTCAAATATTCATTCATTGAAAACTTTCCCTGTTTTAGATTTTCTTCTATTTTTTCAATATTTTCTTTTTCAATATTTTGTGTTGCTTTTTCTACTAAAGTAACTACATCACCCATACCTAAAATGCGATTAGCAATTCTGTCAGGATGAAATACATCAAGTTGATGAATTTTTTCTCCAGTTCCAATGAATTTTATTGGGCAGCCTGTAACATGTTTCATACTTAGAGCTGCACCACCCCTTCCATCTCCATCAGTTCTTGTTAAAATTATACTTGTAAGATTTACTGTTTTCTTAAATTCTTCAGCAACATTAACAGCTACTTGTCCAGTCAATGAATCGGCCACTAAAATTGTTTCAACAGGATTTATAGTTGACTCAATTTGTTTAATTTCTGACATCATTGAAAGATCAATTTGAGTTCTACCCGCTGTATCAAAAATTATAACATCTACTCCATTAAGCGATGCGAAATTTAAAGCTCTCCTTGCAATATCAGCTGGCATTTGATCTTTAATAACTTCTAGAGTTTTTAAAGAATTAGCTTCTCCTAAAATTTTTAATTGCTCTTGCGCCGCAGGCCGATAAATATCCAAACTAACTAAAAGAGTTTTTTTTCTAAGATTTTTTTCTACATAATTAGCTAATTTTGCTGCAGAAGTAGTTTTTCCTGATCCTTGTAACCCAACTAACATAAATGAAACTGGTGGTACAGCTTTTAAATTTAAATTGGACTCAGATGTGCCTAATATTTTTTTTATTTCATCAAAAACTATTTTAACTACCATCTGACCTGGTGTAGTAGATCTTATAATTTCTTGCCCTATAGCTCTTGGTTTAATATTTTTAATTAATTCTTTAACTACAGGTAGGGCGACATCTGCTTCTAATAAAGCTCTTCTTATGCCTCTTAACCCTTCTTCAACCTGCTTCTCATCTAACGATGGAAGTTTTTTTAAAGAATTAAAAACTTCTTCAAATCTATTAGTTAAATTTTCAAACATATTTATTACATCCAATACAAATTACACTAGTGGGCGAACCCTCGCTGACTAGTGTAGATCCCTTTGTTTCCAAAGGCACCACAAAAAAACTCTTTTTTTGCAGAAATTATGGCAAAGTACAAATAGAGGTTCAAAAAGTCAACAAATAAAGTTAATAATTAAACAATGAATAAATTAAATATATTAAAAATGGACGGATTAGGTAATGATTTTATAATTATCGATAATAGAATTGAAGAAACCACACTAAACAAAAGTCAAATAATAAATATTTCTGATAGAAAAAATATTGGTTGTGACCAAGTAATTTTTATAAATAAAGCATCAAATTATGATGCATCTCTTAAATTCTATAATTCTGATGGTGGAGAAATTTCAGCTTGTGGAAATGGAAGTAGATGTGTGGCTTATTATTTAATGAATGAAAAAAATAAAAAAAAAATTTCATTACAAACTAAATCTGGGATTTTAAATGCAGAGTTAAACAATAACAATTCAGTATGTATTAATATGGGTCAACCATTTTTTAATTGGGAAAAAATACCATTAATTAAAAAAATAGATCACAAAAATTTAAAAATAAAAATAAATAAAATTAATGGAGAAGAATCTTTTGGTGGCTTTGCTTTAAGTATTGGTAACCCGCATGTTGTTTTTTTTGTTAATGAAATTGACGAATATGATATTAAAAAAATTGGACCTTTAATCGAAAATCATAAATATTTTCCTGAGAAATGTAATGTAACCTTTGCAAATATAAAAAAGAAAAATCATATTTTAGTTAAAGTTTGGGAGCGTGGTGCGGGTTTAACAAAAGCTTGTGGAACAGCTGCGTGTGCAACAGTTGTTTCTGCTTCTTCTTTAAAATTAACAGAAAGAAAAGCAAACGTTGAGTTTGAAGAAGGTATTATAAATATTAATTGGGAATTAACTAATAATGTATATATGACTGGAAAAGTTTCGAAAGTAGAAAAAATTCAAATTAGTATATAACAATGAATATTTTTAAAAAATTTAAATTAGGATTAAGTAAAAGTTCAAAAAATTTATCTCTTGGTATTAATAATTTAATTTTTAAAAGGGAAATTGATCAAAATATTCTAGATGAAGTTGAAGATTTTTTAATTCAATCAGATGTTGGGATTGAAGTTGCCTCTGAATTAAAGAAGAAATTTTCTAAAGTAAAAGTAGATCCCAAAACAGAAAATATAGAAAATATTTTAAAATTATTTTCTGATTACATAATAGAAACTTTAAAACCTTTAGAAAAAAGTTTAGAAAATCTAAAAAAAAATAAACCAAGTGTTATTTTAATAGCTGGTGTTAATGGTGTGGGAAAAACAACTACAGTAGGAAAATTAGGTAAGATTTTAGCTAAAGAAAATAAAAAAATTATTTTTAGTGCAGCTGATACTTTTAGAGCTGCTGCTGTAAATCAATTAGATATATGGGCAAAAAAAATAAATGCAGAAATCATTAAAGCCAACGAAGGAACAGACCCAGCATCTGTTGCATACAAATCCTTACAATACGCTAATCAAAATAAATTAGATTATCTGCTTATTGATACTGCAGGAAGATTACAAAATAAAAAAAACTTAATGGATGAATTTAAAAAAATTGTTAATGTTTTAAAAAAAATAGATTCTAGTACACCACATGAAATTTTTTTAATATTAGATGCTACTACTGGTCAAAATGCAATTAATCAAGTAGAGGAATTTAAAAAAATATCTAATATAACTGGAATTATAATGACTAAATTAGATGGCACAGCTAAAGGTGGAATACTTTTGGCAATTGGTAAAAAATTTAAAATACCAATAATTGCTTTAGGAATGGGAGAAAAAGAAGATGATTTACAAATATTTAATGCTCAAAATTATGCCGAAGCAATGATTGCTTCTAATTAATTAAATTCATAGAAATCAAAGGTTTGTAATATGAACATTTATAAGTTGAATAAATATCTTTATATCCACAATCTTTTAACAAAGATGAAACAAGAATTCTATATTTCTTATTATTGGTAATTTTTTCTAATTTTTTATTTTTTAAATTAAATTTTAAATTTGATTTTATCGATTTTATTCCACTAATCATTATTAAAGTCTCATTATCGTTTAATAGATAATAAGCATAATCTTCTGGAAAAATTGGTAAACTTGAGCTCATATTTAAACTTTTTGCCTTTTTTGGAAACCAATCATATGTAATTAATGGAATTATCTCATTTGTTTTATTATGAATAATATACAAATCTTGAGGATAATCTGTAATGTAGTTAAAATCTGAACCTCTGGCTAAAATAGATTTTTCCCTTGATTTAAAAAATAAAGTAAATTTTTTATCATGAGATAACATTGTTCCAATATTAAAAATTTCTTTTATATCTGATTGAGAAGGATTTAGTTCATTTGTTTTCCCACTGATATTAAAAAAAGAGATAAAAATAATAATATAAAATACAAATTTTTTCATAACCTTATTTTAATATTGATTTGTGAAAAATATTTGTTTGAATTGTGACTTATTTTAAGCTAACTTTTATTATTCATGATGAAAGATTTTGAGCTTAATCAAATATTAGAAGCTATAAATACTATTTCTAAATTAGATAGTAAAAAAATAGAAAAAAAATTTACTAATAAAGATGATGTTTCAACCTATGATAATAAAAATAAACAGGAGATCCTTGTCCTTAGTCAAATGATAGAATAAAATAAAATTGAAATTTAAGAATTTTAATGATTATACACTGTAAAAGTTGTTCTAAAAAGTTTTATGTAAATGATAGTGACATTCCTCAAAATGGGAGGAAAGTCCAGTGTGGTAATTGTTCTTATCAGTGGCTTCAATTACCTGTCAAAGATGAAATTCAAATCCAACCAACTGTTTTTGAAGAAGATAGCCCAGAAAAAATAGAAAATAATATAAAAGATTTTAAAAAAGAAATAACTTTTGATGGAAAAAAATATAAGTTTTTAGGGATGCAATGGGCTGAATTACTTCCTTCAGGTAAAAGTGGTGTGCTTGCAAAAAAAAATGTTTCCATCAAACTTGACAAATTGAGTGGTAGAATAAATTTTAAAAAAATAAAGAATTCAAAAATAAAAAAAACTTCTACTAATACAAATGAAAGAAATGGGTTAGGCTTTTTTGGATATATATTTTTAATTATAATAATTTCATTATCAGTAATGGGGATCTTTAAAACATTTGAAATTGAAATCTTAAAAAAATTACCAAATGCAATATATATTTATGAGACTTTTGATAATCTTTTACTGATGGTTAAAGATTTATTTAAATCATATTAACTTATTTTTTTGTTTTAGAACCATAAAGCTCTAATCTATGATCAACAAGATTATAACCAAGTTTTTGAGCAACTTTTTTTTGTAGTTTCTCAATATCCTCATCAACAAATTCAATTATTTTTCCAGTATCAACATCAATTAAATGATCATGGTGCTCATCAGGCACTTTTTCATAACGAGCTTTTCCACCTTTAAAGTCGTGTTTAGACAAAATCCCTGCCTCTTCAAATAATTTAACAGTACGATAAACAGTCGCTATACTAACCTTAGGATCTATTAGCGAAACCCTTTTATGTAACTCGTTAACATTTGGGTGATCATTAGATTTAGACATAACTTGAGCAATAATTTTTCTTTGTGCAGTTAAGCCAACACCTTTTTCTATACATTTATTTTCTATTGTATCACTCATTTTTTATTTAATATTCTATTACAAAAACTTTTATTTAAAAGAATAATTTTATCTGAAGTACAATGGTTTTACTAAATTCCCTTGTAATAAATTATTTCTTTTCATTATTTCAAGCATTTTATGGTTTAAATTAGTAATGTTTAAGTTTTTTAAATTTAATATTTCTTTATCAAATGTTTTAAGCGAATCACTGGTTGTAACCAAAAAACTGTCTTTATATTTAGTAATTATATCTTTTTTAGATATGATTTTTGGATTTAAAATAGGTTTTTTTAATTTATTAAATTTTTGAATAAAATAGTTTTTTCTTATTTTTAATATACAATAAATTGGCTTACTGATTTTTAAAAAGTGGGATACACACCATGAAAAGGTATTATAGCCATAAAGCTTAGTTCCTTGAGATAGAGAAATCCCCTTAGCAATAGCTAAAGAGCTTCTTAAGCCTGAGAAAGATCCAGGCCCCTGATTTATATATACTTCAGATAATTTACTAAATTTAATTTTTTTTTTTAAAGTCAATTTCAAAATTTGATCCATAAGTACATCGCTACCAAACTTAATATTTTGCAAATTCTTATAAAATATCTTATTTTCTAACTTTATAAATATTGATTGAGATGCTGTGCCAAAACTAATAGATAAAAAATTCATAATTTGTTTTCTAATATTCTTTTTGTTATTTTTAACTAAATCATATGGAGAGTTAAATTTTAGTACATTAAAAAATAATAGTATAGTTGGTTTAATGTATCATAGATTTGATGAAAACAAATACCCATCTACAAATATTAAACTTGAAGATTTTAAAAAACAATTAAAAGAAATAGAAAAAAGTGGTTTTAAATATATAGATATAAAACAAATACATGAGATTGTTAAAAAAAGTGACAATGAAAAATATATACTTTTAACTATAGATGATGCTTTTCAATCCTTTTATGAAAAAGCTTGGCCAATTTTAAAAGATAAAAATATTCCATTTATTTTATTTGTTAACACGGAGTCTGTTGGAAACAAAGGTTATATGAGTTGGAGTGAAATTTCTGAATTAATTAAAAATAAAATTACAACTATAGGAAACCATAGTCATAGTCATGATTATTTAGTTGATAAAAACAAAGAAGAAATTACTAATGATTTAAATAAAGCAATTAAAATTTTTAAAAAAGAAATTAATGAATCTCCAATATATTTTTCTTATCCATTTGGAGAATGGAGTAACAATTTTAAAGAAATTGTAATGAATTTAAATTTTAAATATGCTTTCGGACAACACTCTGGAGTAATTGACAAGTCAAAAAATATATTTGAATTGCCTAGATTTCCTATTAATGAAAAATATGGAGAAATTGAAAGATTTAAATCAATTATAAATAGTATACCTTTTCCTTATAAAAAAATATTCCCTGAGGAAAAATACTTAAAAGATATAGACAACCCTCCTGAAGTCAAAATAATATTTTTTGATGATTTAAAAAATATTAAAAATATTACATGTTTTTCTAATGAAGGAAATATTTGGAGAAATTCTGATATTGAAATATTAAAAGAAAATACAATAAAAATAAATTTAAAAGACAAATTTAAAAGTGAAAGAGGAAGGATTAATTGTACAAAAAGAGAAGATGATGGAAAATGGAGATGGCTAGGTATTCAATTTACAATAAAAAATTATTAATTGATCCAAGATTTAATTTACTTTATTTACACAAGTGCCAGTTTTAAAAAATTCCTCTATATTGTTTATAGCTAGATCAGCCATATCTGTTCTTGTTTTTTTAGTGGCACTACCTAAATGAGGTAATACAAACACTTTGGGATGATTTAAATATCCAGAACTTATTTTAGGTTCCCCTTTATAAACATCCAGCCCTAAAGCATAAATTTTTTTAATTTTTAATGCTTCTACCATTGCATTATCCTCTATCATATCTCCTCTTGCGCTGTTTGTAATAATTGCTCCATTAGGAAAAAATTTTAATGAATCTTTATTTATTATATTTTTTGTTTTTTCTGTAGCAGGACAATTAATTGACAAAAAATCAGATACAGAAAATAAATCTTTAATATTATCATGATAGGTTGCCCCCGACTCCAATTCTTTGTTTAACCTGGATCTGTTATGGTAATGAATTTCCATTCCAAAAGATTTTGCTCTTTTAGCAACAGCTCTACCAATTCTTCCCATACCTAAAATACCCAATCTTGATCCTGAAAGTTGTTTACCTATCAAAAAATCTGCTGACCATTGCCATGTTTGAGTTTTTGAAATTTGTATACCTTCATTTGCTCTCCTAGCTGCACCAAGTATTAACAACATTGCAATTTCTGCAGTCGCATCTGTCAAAACATCAGGTGTATTAGTAACCACAATATTTCTATTTTTTGCAGCATCGAGATCTATATTTCCAAAGCCAACAGCAAAATTAGATATAATCTTTACAGAAGCAGGCAAACTTTCTATTAATTTTTTATCAATTTTATCTACAATTGAAGTTAATATTCCATCACAATTTTTACTTAATTTAATTAATTCTCCTTGTGAATAAACTTCATCAGTAGCATTTAATTTCACATTCCAAATTTTAGATGCTCTTTCTTCGTTACTTTTTAATAATCGTCTAGTTATTAATATTTTTTTCATAAATTATTTAAAACTTCTGGTTTGGGACCTCCAGTATACCAATCTATTATTTCAACAGTATGGAGTATAGGAATTTTTGTTCCATTAGAGATTTGAGTTATACAACCTATATTTCCTGTAGAAATAATATCGGGTTTGACTTTTTCTATGTTTGCTATTTTGTTGTTCAGTAATATTTTAGCAATATTTCCTTGTAACAAATTATAAGTTCCAGCAGAACCACAACAAATATGTCCTTCAGGAATTTCTAAAATATTATTTCCTGTTTTTTCCAATAATTTAATTGGATCATTATGTACCTTTTGTCCATGCTGCATAGAACAAGCAGAATGATATGCAATTTTAAACTTTTTAAATTTATCTGTATTAGTAAAATTTAATTTAACATTTTCACTTAAATATTCTGTTATATCTTTAGTAAGATCTGAAATTTTTTTAGCTTTTTTCTTTAATTCTTTATTAGATCTAAAAATGTAACCATAATCTTTCAAAGTTGTTCCACACCCTGAAGTATTAGAAATTATTGCGTCTAAACCATTATTCAAATATTCATCATACCAAGTAGAAATGTTTTTAATAAAATCCTCTTTAGCTAATTCCTCTTTGCCTAAATGATGATTTAAAGATCCACAACATTTAATTTTAGGAGGGACAATAACTTCAATGTCGTGTCTGTTTAAAAGTCTTACTGTTGCTTCATTTATTTGTGGTGAGATAACCTTTTGAACACATCCGGTTAACAGTGCCACTCTTGATATTGATTTTTTTTTATTACTATTAAAATTTATTTTTTTTATTTGTAAATTATTTTTTGGAAAATGTTTTGGCATTAAATTTATCATTTCTTTTAACTTATTTGAAAATATAAATTTAAATGGCCTAATTAAATTAGTTATAATAGCAACTGTTTTAAAGAAAAAAAAATTTGGTAATACTATTGATAAAAATTTTCTTATTATTCTATCTCCAAAGGGTCGTTTGAAAGTTTTTTCGATATGATTTCTTCCACTATCAATAAGATGCATATAATTTACATTTGAAGGACATGTGGTCATACAGCTGTAACAAGAAAGACACCTATCGATATGTTTTACAATTTTGTCATTTGCAGGTTTATTTTTTTCCAACATATCTTTAATTAAATATATTCTTCCTCTCGGACCATCAAGTTCATCACCTAAAATTTTATAAGTGGGACATGTTGCATTACAAAAACCACAATGAACACATTTTCTAATCTCTTTTTCACTTGATTTTATATCTTTATCTTTTAACTGTTCTTCAGAAAAATTTGTTTGCATTAAATACCTGTGTACATTTTACCTGGATTTAAAATTCTCTTTGGATCAAAACTTTTTTTAATATTTTGAGATATATTAAATTTATCAATATTTATTGTAAAGACTTCTTCAACAGATGGTAGGTTTTCAGAAGACTTAATCATAGATATATACCCCTCAAGTTTAATAACTTTTTTTCTTAAATTATCAAACATTTCTTCAGATAAGTCATGAACTTCAATCCAAAACAATGAGCCAGCCCAATCAATAAAATATTTACATTGTAGTTTGTTTAGTAAGTAAGAAAATAAAACACATTTAGATGGTGGAACAACTGCTCTCAAAATATTATTTTTATTAGACAGAAACATTTCAAGGTTTTTAATTTTGTTCCAAAAAATTTTAGATTGTAAATCATCTAAAGTTGAAGTTTCAAAAGAAGAAATCATTAAATCTTTAAATAAATTATTTATCCTTTCTTCAACAGAATTTTTTACACCTTCAATTCTTAGTGCAGTAATAGAACCACCATGTTTTAGATCATTTAGTTGAAATGTTTTTTCAATATTCATTGTACAACCTTCACATTTCAAATCTATTGGCAAAAAAGATGCTCCAGAAATATTATTTGGGGATGATAAAGATTTTTCAAATAATTCAGAAGCTTGTTCTACGTTTAATCCATGAATCACTAATGTTTTATTTAATTCAAAAGAAGGCAAAACTTTAAAAGTAACTTCTGTCAAAGCTACTAGCGTTCCATAAGATCCACAAATAATTTTACTTAAATCATAACCTGTTACATTTTTTACAACTTTGCCACCAGATTTAATTATTTCTCCTCTTCCATTTACACCTCTAAATCCTAAAACATGATCCCTGATACTACCTGCGCTTAATCTTCTTGGTCCAGTAATATTGCACGCAACATGTCCAGCAGCTGTTCCATAGTTACTTTTTCCTAAAAATAAGTATCCAAAATCTATTGGCTCAAAAGCTAAACATTGATTATTTTTTTTTAATTCTTCTTCGATTAAAGATATTGGAGTACCAGGCTTTACACTTATATATAATTCTTCTGGTAAGTATTCATTAACACCTACGAATTCAGAAAAATCTAATGCTCTTTCTGTTTCAGTTGGTTTTCCTATATTTCTTTTTGAACCCTTGCCATATAGTTCAATAGAAATACCAGAGTCATAACATTCTTTTATTATAGCAGAAACTTCTAATTCATTTTGAGGTTTAATTACATTTGAATTAGAACCTTGGAATGTCTGGAAATTTTGTTTTTCCTCCATGTACGTGTACTCTCCCTTCTTCTGCACATTTTCTTAAAATTGGATATACTTTTCCGGGATTCAATAAAGAATTTTTATCTAAAGATTTTTTGATTTTTATTTGTTGCTGAATATCATTATTATTAAACATTTCACACATTAATTCTCTTTTTTCTACCCCGACACCATGTTCACCCGTTAAAATACCTCCTACTTTTACGCAGTATTTTAAAATTTCTGCTCCAAACTTTTCAGTTTTGTTAAGTGATTCTATATCATTAGCATCATACATAATTAACGGATGTAAATTACCATCACCAGCATGAAATGCATTTGCAACTTTTAAATTATATTTTTTAGATAGTCTTTTTATTTCAGTTAAAACCTCAGCCAATTTTCCTCTAGGAATGGTTCCATCCATACAGTAATAATCTGGTGACATTGCTCCACAAGCTGGAAAAGCAGCTTTTCTTCCTGCCCAAAATTTTATTCTTTCGTTGTCATCTTTGCTGATCTTTATATTTAAAGACTTATTCTTTTTTGCAATTTCAACAACTCTATTCATTAATTCTTTAACCTCTAATTCAGTACCATCTAACTCTATAATTAGCATAGCTTCAGCTTCTCTTGGATATCCCGCTTTAACAAAATCATCTGTAGCTTTTATTAAAAGTTGATCCATCATTTCCATTCCTGCTGGAATAATTCCACTTGCAATAATTTGAGATACACAATTACCCGCATCTTCAATAGAGGAAAATCCAACAAGAGCTGCTTTTGCGGATTGAGATTTATTTAAAATTTTAACTGTTACTTCTGTAATTACACATAGCAAACCTTCTGAGCCAGTTATTAATCCAAGCAAATCATAACCATCTGTATCAAAAGTTTTTCCTCCAATTCTGCTGATAGATCCATCCATAAAAACAACCTCTAAACCTAAGATATTATTTGTTGTTGTTCCATATTTTAAAGAATGAACTCCTCCAGAGTTTTCCGCTACGTTACCTCCAATTGAACAAGCAATTTGACTTGATGGGTCTGGTGCATAATAAAAACCTTTATTTTCTACTGCTTTAGTAATTGATAAATTAGTAACACCTGGTTGAACTACTACACATCTATTTCCATAATCTATATCTAAAATTTTATTAAATTTACCTAATCCTAATAATATACTATCTTTTAATGGAAGTGCTCCTCCAGATAAGCCTGTTCCTGCTCCTCTCGGAACTACTTTAATATTTTTTTCATTACAATACCTAAGTACTTTGCTTACCTCATCTGTATTTTCTGGAAGAACAACTGCCATAGGAATTTCTTTATAAGCAGAAAGTCCATCTGTCTCATATGGTTTAAGCTCATCTTCATGACTTAAAATATTCTCTTTTTTAACAATCTTTTTGAGTTCTTCTACGTAAATTTTTTTATTTAAAAAAATTTTATTATTAGTTTTAGGCATAGTTATTTTGCTCATAATTATATTCTACATTCTAAATGTTAAATGGTCAAAAAAGTTATTTTAAAGTATTTTTTCTATTTTTTTGATGGCTTTATTTATGTTTTCTCTAGAGGCAGCAAAGCTAATTCTTACAAAATCTTTTGCTACTTTCCCAAATGCAGTTCCATTTACTATTGCAACACCCGCCTCATGCATACATTTTTTACAAAACTCATCACCATTCATGCCAGTGTCTTTGATGTTTGGAAAGGCATAAAATGCTCCTCCTGGTAAACTACATTTAATTCCTGGTAGGTTATTTAAACCTTCGTAGATTATTTTTCTTCTTTGATCAAATTCTTCCATCATTTTATGAATAAAATCATCTGGACCATTCAATGCAGCAATTCCAGCAAATTGTGTAGGTGCATTTACACAAGAAACACTATTAATAAGTAGTTTATTTGCATGAGGAACTAGTTTTTTAGGCCATACTCCCCATCCAATTCTCCAACCTGTCATGGCATAAGTTTTACTCCATCCATCTAAGACTATTAATCTATCTTGTAATTCTGGATAATTAAAAAATGTTGGCATTTCTTTTTTATCAAAAATTTGTCTACTATAAATTTCATCACTTAAAATTGCTACTTGAGGATGCTTCTTTAAACCTTCTGCTAAAAAATCAATTGCAGGTTTTTCTACAAAACTTCCTGTAGGATTATTTGGGTTTATAATTATTAATAATCTTGTTTTATCTGTAATTAAAGATAAAATTTTTTCAGGATCAAATTTTAAATCTTTATTTTCTAAAAGATTATATGGAACTGACGTAGAGCCAGTATAGTTAATCATAGACTCATAAATTGGAAAAGCTGGTGTGGGATGAACTATTTCTGCACCAGGTTCACCAAAGCAAGAAATTGCAAAATAAAGTGTTGGTTTTCCACCGGGCATTATTAATACTCTTTCAGGATCAATATCTTTATTATAAAGTTTTTTAATTTTTTTTACGACAGCTTCCCTGCACTCTAAAATTCCATTTGATAAAACATATCCATGATGACCGTCATCTAAAGCTTTTTTTGCTGCTTGAATAATATGATTTGGAGTTTTAAAATCAGGCTGACCAAGACCTAGATGGATCATTTCCTTTCCTTGTGCTTCTAATTTTTTAGCTTCTGCTAAAATTGCAAAAGCACTTTCTGTGCCAAGTCTTTCTAAATTTTTTGCAAACTTCATTTTCTAAAAATAATTTTTGATCTGTTTAATTCTTTTATTGATTTACAGCCCATTAATATCATGTTTCTGTTAATTTCATCATGCATATTTTGCAATACACGTTCAACACCTTGTTGACCCCCAGCACCAAGAGCGAACAAGAACATTCTACCAAAGCTACAAGCTTTCGCACCAGCAGCTAAAGCTTTTAAAACATGAGTTCCCCTTCTCACTCCACCGTCAAGAATAATTTCCAATTTATCACCAACAGCGTCTGAAATTGCTTTCACTTGATCAAAGGGAGATCTGGAACCATCCAGCTGTCTACCCCCATGATTAGAAATCATTATTGCAGTACAGCCTATATCTATAGCTCTTTTTGCATCTTCAACTGACATAACGCCTTTAAGAGCAAAAGGTCCATTCCACTTTTTTACACAATATTCAGCATCTTCCCAGTTCATTGCTGGATCATATTGTTCATTAATATATTCAATAACTGACTTTGAAATATTTGTTCCTTTGTCTGTTTTTTTTGAAACATTCGCTAATTCAAATTTTTTATGAGTTAAATAATTTAATACCCATTCAGGACGCATAGCAAAGTTCATTAAACTTTGAAGAGTTAATTTTGGTGGTGTAGTAAAACCTGTTCTATGATCTTTTTCTCTATTGCCTGCTACAACAGTATCAACCGTTAAACACATTCCATCAAAATTAGCTACTTTACATCTATCTATTAAGTCATCAGTAATTGATTTATCTTTATGAACATAAAGCTGAAATAATTTTGGACCACTTGATATTTCTGATATTTCTTCAATAGTATTATTTGCCATTGTTGACATACTATAAAAAGTACCAAATTTCTCTGCAGCTCTTGCTGTAGCTTTGTCGCCTTCTGGATGATAAAGTCTTTGCATAGCGGCTGGAGCAAGAAAAACTGGTATTTTAATCTTTTTACCAAAAAGAATTGTTGACAAATCTGGTTTACCGACGCTAGCAAGAATATTAGGAACTAAATCACAATCATTAAAAGATTCTGTATTTCTTCTTAAAGTTGTTTCATCGTCAGCGCCGCCATCGATATAATGAAATATAGGTGAGGGTAATTTTTTTTTTGCTAATCTTTTAAAATCCTCAAAATTATAACAATTATTTAAATTCATTTAAAATGATGTTTTGGCTTTTAAAATTTCTTCAACAAATTAAAATAATAATTATTTGCTCCAGGATTTTTAGTGCCTAAACTTGCATTCGAAATATGATTATATGACATTCCTAAAAGAGTTGAATCAGTAAGATTTAATGAAACTTCTATTTCACTTTTAAATTCTAGCGGAAAACCCAAATCTTTTCCTGATCCTTTTTGATATAAACCTGGGGTAAAACTAGGTTTAAATTGGAGTATACCTAAATTATATTCAGCTTCTACGCCAGTATAAAGATAAATTGCATTATCAACAGTTATTAAGCCACCCGTAACTGGTAATATTTTCCCCATCCAAGTATTTCTAAACAAATCATCACTCTGATGTTCGAGCCCAATTAAATTAGATTTTTTTCCGTGATCACTAAAATCAAATTTACCTGTGAACAAAGTATATTTATCATCGTCCAATTCTTTGGTTTCAGATTTAGCTAAATTTAAGGGAATAGTTACAAAAAAAATTCCTAAAAAAAATAGCAAGATTTTTATATAAGCTCTATTTAACAACATGATTTAGCATATACATATTAAATAAAAAAATAAATACATTTTTACTCATATTTCTAATAATATTTAACGTAATTTTGATTTTTTAATAAATAAAAAAATATAAACTCCAAAAATTACAAAAACTATATATGGAATTGACCATAATAAAAAATTTTTATAGTTAAAAGATGGTTTTAATACAATCCATTCACCATATTTATCAATTAAAAATTCATAAATTTCTTGTTCTGTGAAGCCATCTTTAATTTTATCATTTACAATCTCTTTTAAAGTTTGAGCAAAATCAGAATCTGAATCATAAACTGACTGTCCTTGACAGACTAAACATCTTATATTTTTATATATTGTATTGGGATTAATTTTTTCAATATTATTAGTATTAGAAAATAAAATCTTTGGGAATAAAAATATAATAAAAAAAAATAAAAAATATTTCATGTAAGGCAATTTTAATCCTCAATTAAATTAATAATTTCGTTATAGTCATCTTCATTTATTGGGCCAATATATTTTAGCAAAATTTTATTCAGATTATTAACCAAAATAGTTTCAGGCACGGCATAAGCCCCTAAATTAATTGATTGTGATCCATCATAATCCAAACCAATTTTTTTATATGGATTTCCATTTTTTTTTAAAAAAGATTGAGCTTGTTTTTTTTTATCTTTAAAATTAATTCCATAAATTTCTAAACTATTTATTCTACTTAATTTCATTAAATAAGGATGTTCTTTTCTACAAGGAGCACACCATGATGCAAAAAAATTTATTAAAGTAAATTTGTTATCTTTTAAATCATCATTTGACAAAAAAACTTTAGAATCTTTTAAACTGATTAAGTTAAAATTTGGTAATTCATTTCCGATTAAGTGCTTTGTTGAATATTTTTTTTCAACATATAAACCATTATAAAAGATCAGACCAAAAAAAAACAATAAGCCTAGTAAACTCAAAAATAAGATATTTCTTTTCATTTTTTTCTAATATTAAATAAACTTAAAAATCCACCAATTACAATTAAGATTACGGAAGACCATATAAAGAACATAAACGGTTTATATTGAAAACGAACATTAAATAGTTCTTCATTTTGAATATAGCTCATATTTAAATAAAAATCTGAAAATATATGTGAGAGTATACTAACTTCACTTGTTATTGTTTTGGGTTGTTCATAAATTCTAATCTCTGGTTTTAAAACACCTAAAGATTTTTTTTTATCTAAAAGTGTAAATTTACCTATAATAGATATGAAGTTTTTCTCTTTTTTTTCTTCCACACTCTCAAATTTAATTTGATAATTAGACAGATATAAATCTTGACCTATTTCTATATTTGCAGTGTTTTCTTTAGAAAAAATTGCATTCAATGCAATACTAAAAATTAATAAACTAAATCCAAAATGTGAGATATGTCGACCTAATTTTTTAAAATTATTTTTTTTATTTTTAATTAATAAAAAGATCTCTTGAGTTAGATTAAATATCAGAAATAATGCTGATAAAAAAATTAATAAATAGATAATTTTAAAGCTTTGAATAAAATAATTAAGACCAAATATAAAACTCAGACTTATTATAGCTGTGTATAAAAAATCTTTTTTTAGAGAGTTTAAATTAGTTTTAATCCAATTTAATTTTGGCCCAACAGCCATAAAAGCCATGAAAGGAATTATAAAAGGTACTAGTACTAGATGGTAGAAAGGAGGGCCTATAGAAATTTTCACCTCTTTTATAACATCTAAAAAAATAGGATAAATTGTTCCAATTAAAACTGTAACTAAAAAAAAAATAATAAACCAATTGTTAATTAATATAAAAAATTCTTTGCTTAAAAAATTAAGTGAAAAATTATTTTTATTGGATTCTGGCTGATAAAAATAAAATATGATTAAGGCCATAAGTGATAAAGAGAATAAAAAAGTTAAAATATAAATGCCTCTATATGGGTCACTCGCAAATGTATGGACCGAATTTAATATTCCTGAACGAACAAGAAAAGTGCCTGTCATACTTAAAGTAAAAGAAGAAATGGCTAAAACAATTACCCATGAATGAAAAACTCCTCTTTTTTCTAATACTAAAATAGAATGAAAAAGAGCTGTAATAGCGAGCCATGGTAATAGTGATGCATTTTCTACAGGATCCCAAAACCAAAATCCACCCCAGCCTAGTTCATAATAAGCCCACACAGATCCTAAAAAAATTCCTAATGTGAGAAATATCCAAGAAATAAGAATCCAAGGTCTAATTAATCTTGCCCAATCTGAACCAACATAGTTATTTATCATGGCTGATAAAGCGGATGAAAAAAAAATAGATGATCCAACATAGCCCACATATAAAGTTGGGGGATGAACTGCTAAAGCGGGGTCTTGTAAAATTGGATTTAAACCTAGTCCTTCTTTAGGAATAGGAAATAATTTTTCAAAAGCATTAGAGGTAAAAATAGAAAAAAGAATGAAACCAATGATGATTAAATTTTGAAAAATAATTGTACCAATTCTATATTTTTTTGGTTGTTTTTTGCTAAGTATTAAAAATAAGAAAGAAAATAAAATTAGTATAAGTATCCATAATATTAAACTACCCTCATGATTTCCCCAGGTGCCTGATATTTTATATAATAAAGGTTTTTGTGTATGGGAATTTTCATAAACAGCAGCTAAAGAAAAATCTGATTGGATAAATGAAAGGATTAAACATGAAAAACACAAAAAAATTGATAATATTTGTAAAAATGAAAATGAATAAATATTTTTATTTATATAAAAATTTTTTTTTTTTAAATCTTGAAAAGAAAAATATAATAATACAAAAGAAAAAATTAATGTAAAAACTAAAGAATAATAACCAATATATCCAACAATCATCATTAGTTTTTTTTCTCAATTATATTTTTAACTTCTGGGGGCATATAATTTTCATCATGTTTTGCAAGAATTTTATCAGCTATGAAAAAATTCTTGTCTCTTAGTTTGCCTTCAGCAACAACACCTTTTCCTTCTGAAAACAAGTTAGGTATTTCTCCCATATAAGTGACATAAATTTCATTTTCAAGGTCACTAATAATAAAATCTATTGAATTTCCATTAGCATTTATAGATTTTTTTTTTACCATACCACCAATTCTAATCTTTTTATTAAAATCCATATTTTCAGACTTAACTATTTCAGTAGGAGAAATGAAATAAACAATACTTTTTTTTAAAGAATTTATTACTATAATTATAGCAATTATCAATAAAGACAAAAATAAAATTAAGACTAGAAGTCTACGTTTTGCCTTTTTGGAAATCATTAAATTTGTTTAATTTAAAATTTTAGAAATTTTATATATGAGCTAAAATTTGTTTAGCTAATTTTTGTTTCTTTATTTCTGTAATTTTTACTTCAGGTAATTTTTTTAAACTATTAAGATAAATTTTTTCTTGTTTTCTTAATTCTTTTGCTGTTTTAACATATAAATACACACAACCAACAAAAGTAAATATAAAAGCAGACCAGACAAATAATCCATGTCCTTCCATAAAAATTAAATCGTTAATCATATTTTGTCCAACCTTTCATTTTTTAATTTAATAATTTCTATTTTATATTTCATAAAAAAAATTGCAAGAGAGTAAAGTGATAAACCTAAAAACATAATAAGTAAAGGTATTAGCATAGAATAATGCATTGTATTACTTGATAAAATTTTAATACTCGAAGTTTGATGAAGTGTTGCCCACCAATCTACTGAAAATTTTATTATAGGTAAATTAATTAAGCCTATAATTGCTATGATTGATGAAGAATTATTAGCAATTTTTTTATTAGATATTAATTTCCATGACATAATATATATAAAATAAAAAATACCTAAAATAATCATAGAAGTTAATCTGGCGTCCCAAACCCACCAGGTGCCCCATGTTGGCTGTCCCCATAACGACCCTGTAACTATTGCTATTATACAAAACATAAAACCCAGAGGTGCTAAACTTTTAGAAATTAAGCCAAACGTTTTTGTTTTAAAAATAAAATTTAAAATTGAAAAAAATCCCATAACTCCAAAACATGCTAATGAAATCCAAGCAGCAGGAACATGAACATACATTATTCTTACAGAATTACCTTGAATATAATCAATTGGCGACCAAAATAGAGAAAATGCTAAACCCAAAATCAAAATTAAAACGCATAGATAATTAATAAAACTATTTACCTTTTCAATAATAAAATAGGTTTTAGTTGAAGAATTTAAAATTTTAAACATTTTGTAAATATAGACCAAATTTCTTTTTGGTCAAATGCAGGAATTTGTCACAACTTTAGTCTAATTAAGAACAAAACAAAGAGGGAGATGAAGATTAAATTAAATTGCCCTTAATTAGACTGTTTTTAATTTAAATGAATAATTTGTCAAAGATTTGAAACAAAAATGTTTTTTTTGAGGCGAAAATTCTAATTTGAGGGCTTAAAATAACCTTTTCCTTTTTTTCTAGTAAAGATTTCATCTATTAATGGATGTTTTATAGGCTTCTTGGAATTATCTATTTCTAAATTTTGCTCTGACACATAGGCTTCATAAGTAACTTCATCATTGTCAGCTAGTAAATGATAAAATGGCTGATCTTTTTTAGGTCTTATTTTTTTTGGTATTGATTTATACCATTCTTCTGAATTATTAAACTCAAAATCTACATCATAAATAACTCCACGAAAGTCAAAATGTTTATGTTTTACGATATTACCAATTGAGAATTTTGCTCTGTTAGTTAACATAATTAAATCTAAGATATTATTATTTTAAAAAAAATCAATAAAAAAATTTTTTTTATTATTTACATATGTTAACATTTAAAATGAATAAATCATTTGTAAAGTTCCTTACTGATTTTGGTCCCTTAATTATATTTTTTACTATATACTATAAGAGTGGAAATAACTTAAGAGTTGCAATACCTCCTTTTATTATTGCGACAATTATTGCTCTTTTGATTATTTTTTTTTTAGAAAAAAAAATACCTCCAATACCATTATTTAGTGGAATACTAATTACTTTATTTGGTGGTCTAACTATATATTTTGATAACCCAGTGTTTTTATACATAAAACCAACTATAATAAATTTACTCTTTGCGTTTATTTTATTATTTGGAAAGTTTTTTACAAATAAACCCATTCTAAAAATTGTCTTTAAAAATACTTTAAATCTTACAGAGATTGGTTGGCAGAAGCTAAATAATAGATGGGCAATATTTTTTTTATTTATAGCTATACTTAATGAAATTGTATGGAGAACTCAATCAGAAGAAATTTGGGTTAATTTTAAAGTCTGGGGACTTCTAGTTCTTACATTTGTTTTTACATTAATCCAATTACCTTTAATTAATAAATATAAGGAATAATAAGATGGTCAAACATTTAAAATTAATCATTAATAATCCAAAAAAAATAGATAAATTTTTTGATAAGAAAGAATTACAATTAATATTAAATTTATATGCATCTATGGTTTCAAATGGTGAATGGAAAGATTATGGACTAAATATTTCTAAGGAAGAAATTAGTTTTAATATTTACAAGAAATCTCTTGACCATCCTATTTATAAAATAACAAAAAAATTAACCCCAGAAAAAAAATTTTTAGTTAAAGATGGAAATGGAAATGTTATTAAAGCTTCTAAAGATCTTAAAAGTCTCATTTCAAATATTAGATGGAAAAAATTTAAACTTGTTAATTAGTTTAATTTAACGTCTTTGTCCAAAAAGTCTTAATAACATAATAAATAAATTGATAAAATCCAAATAAAGAGTCAATGCACCCATTACAGCTTTTTTTCCTATGACCTCATCATTATCACTAGACAAATACATATTCTTAATTTTTTGTGTATCATATGCTGTAAGACCAACAAAAATTAAAACTCCTAAAATAGAAATAACAAAATACATCATTGAAGATTTTAGAAAAATATTGACAACTGAGGCAATAATTATACCAAACAGTCCCATCATTAAAAATGAACCAAATTTAGTTAGATCTCTTTTAGTTGTATAACCATAAATGCTCATAGCTCCAAAAGTGCCTGATGTAATAAAGAAAACTCTAGCGATACTCATTTGAGTATAAACAATAAAAATAGAAGCTAAAGAAGCTCCCATTAGTGCTGCGAAAATCCAAAAAGTTGTTTGAGCTTTAGAAGCACTCATTTTCGCTATACCAAAGCTTAAATAAATAACTATTCCTAATGGAGCCAACATTACTATCCATTTGAAACCAGAGTTAAAAATTAATTCCCCAAACGGGTTTGTTAATCCAGCAAATCCTGTTGGCCCAAGAGTAATGTCCATTCCACCTGAAAACTGAAAAACTAAAAGTGAAATTATGCCTGTCATAAGTACGCCTGATCCCATATAATTATATACCTTAAGCATATAAGATCTTAATCCCTCATCTACTTCATGTGCTTGAGCAGCTGTTGATTTGATGTTTATATTTTGTTTATTGAATTCCATTAATTATATATATAAAGGTTATTAAAAACTATTTCAAGATATTTTAATATTTTAATAAAACTTAAAAATTTTTTAATGAATTATAAAAAACTAGGGAATACTGATATTGATGTAAGTACTATTTGTCTTGGAACTATGACTTGGGGAGAACAAAACACTGAAGTTGAAGGTTTTGAACAAATGGATTATGCCTTTGATAAAGGTATAAATTTTTGGGATACAGCAGAAATTTATTCTATACCTCCGAAAGAAGAAACATACGGGTATACAGAAGTAATTATTGGTAATTGGTTTAAAAAAAGTAAAAAGAGGGACAAAGTAATTTTAGCATCAAAAGTAGCTGGCCCTATGCGTTCATACGTAAGAGGTGGGGGAAATAATTATGGTGAAAAAAAAATTACAAAAGCTCTAGAGGAGAGTTTAAAAAGATTAAAAACTGATTATATAGATCTTTATCAACTACATTGGCCAGAAAGAAATACTAATTATTTTGGTAAGTTTGGGTATGAGCATAAAAAAGATGAAAATCAATGGACTGCCTTTGAAGATATTTTAGAAAGTTTAAAAAAATTTATAGATCAAGGAAAAATTAGATATATCGGTATTTCAAATGAAACTGCATGGGGTTTGTCTAAATTCTTAGAACTATCTAATCAAAAAAATTTACCTAGAGTTATTGCAGTTCAAAACCCATATAATTTGTTGAACAGATCTTATGAAGTTGGTTTGGCTGAAATCTCCATTAGAGAGAAAAGTGGATTGCTTGCCTACTCGCCTTTAGCTTTTGGTTATTTAACAGGTAAATATAGGAATAATAAATTACCAAAAGGTTCAAGAATGGATCTTTTCAAGGATTTTACAAGATATCAAAATGATAATGGGCTAAAAGCAGTTGAAAAATATTATAAAATAGCTGAAAAATATAATATTAACTTAGCACAAATGTCTTTAAAGTTTGTAGAAACTCAACCTTTTGTAACAAGTGTTATTATTGGTGCTACAACTATGGAGCAGTTGAAAATAAATGTAGAAAGTGTAAATTTAAAACTATCAGATGAAATTATTAATGAAATTAATGAAATTCAAAAAATATATCCAAACCCATGTCCATAAAAATTATTAAAAAAATTACTTTTTTATTTATATTTATTCTTTCTTCAAACATATTAAATGCTGAAGAAGATTTGAAGAGTTTAGGAAAGTTTAAAAATTGGGAAACTTTTAAACTTATTCAAGAAAATAATAAAATTTGTTTTGCTCAATCACTTCCTTTGATAAGGTCGCCTAAAAGTTTTGAAAGAGAGCCCTCAAGATTATTTGTTACATTCAGACCTGCTGAAAAAATTGTTAATGAAATTAGTTTAACAAATGGATATGAATTTAAAAAGGCAAGTCAGGTAACTATTAAATCTGGAAAAAAAGCTTTTAAATTATTTTCAAAAGGAAAATTTGCCTGGGCTTTAGATGCAGATGAGCTAAAACTAATTAAAGCAATGAAAAAAGCTTCTAGAGTAATGATCATAGGTACTGGAACAAAGGGAAATCAAACTACTGATCATTATTCAATGATGGGATTCACGAAGGCCTACAACTTAGCAAAAAAAAACTGCACTTAAAATAGCAATGAAAAAAAAGATTGTTCTAGCTTACTCCGGGGGCCTGGATACTTCAATTATTTTAAAATGGTTACAAGAAAATTATAAAGCTGAAATAATTTCTTATACTGCTGACATTGGTCAAAAAATTGATAAAAAAAAAATTATTAAAAATGCTAAAACACTTGGTGTAAAAAAAATAATTATTGAAAACTTAAAAGATTTGTTTGTCAAAGAATATATTTATCCAATGGTTAGAGGACATGCAATTTATGAAGGTGTTTATTTATTAGGAACATCTATTGCAAGACCTTTAATAGCCAAAAGACAAATTAGTATTGCAAAAAAATTTAAGGCATATGCGGTTTCACATGGCTCTACAGGTAAAGGAAATGATCAAGTTAGATTTGAATTAGGATACCATTATTTTGGTTCAAAAATAAAAATTATTGCACCTTGGAGAGAATGGAAATTAAATTCAAGGACAGATTTAATTAAATATGCAAAAAAAAATAATATTCCTATATCAAAAGATAAAAAGGGTGCGCCACCTTTTTCGATAGATGATAATTTATATCATACATCTACAGAAGGAAAAATTTTAGAAAATCCAAAAAATACTGCACCAGAATTTATTTTTCAAAGAACTGTTTCTCCTGAAAAAGCACCTAATAAAGCTTCCTTTATAACTATAGGATTTAAAAATGGAGACCCAATAACAATTAATAAGAAAAAACTATCACCAGGAAACTTATTACAAAAATTAAATATTTTAGCTGGAAAGAATGGTGTTGGTAGAGCTGATTTAGTTGAAAACAGATTTATTGGTATAAAATCTAGAGGCGTTTATGAAACACCAGGTGGAACTTTATTGTTAGCGGCTCATAGAGCAATTGAGTCTGTTACTTTAGATAAAAAAACTATGCATAAAAAAGATGACATTATGCCTAAATATGCAAAACTAATTTACAATGGTTATTGGTATTCAAAAGAAAGATTTAAACTTCAAAAAATTGTGGATCTTAAAAGAAATAAGGTTAATGGCTCAATTAAACTAAAATTATACAAAGGTAATATTACAATTGTTTCTAGACAAACAAAAAGTAATGCTTACTCAATGAAAAAAGTTTCGTTTGAAGAAAATAAAACTTTTAATAAATCAAATGTAGAAAGATTTATTAATTTTCATAAGAAAAAACTTCATCGATCCAAAGGTTAATACTAAAATATGAAAAGATTAATAACTACATTGGTACTAATTTTTTTTTTATTTTTAAACTCAGCTTATTCTAGTGAAAAAATAATTAATTCACTCAAAGAAGGAGGAAAGTTAATTTTTATTAGACATGCTTATGCTCCTGGAAATGGAGATCCAGAAAACTTTAATCTAAAAGATTGTTCAAGCCAAAGAAACTTAAGCCAAGAAGGGATAAATCAGTCAAAAAAAATTGGGTTATTTTTTAGCCAAAATAAAATTCAAATAGATAAAGTTTTATCTAGTGAATGGTGCAGATGTAAAGATACAGCCAAATATGCATTTAAAAATTATAGGACTTTCGATGCATTAAATTCATTCTACGACGATAGATTTGTAAAAAATAAAACCAAACAAATTAAAGACTTAAAAAAATATATTTCTAACTGGAATAGTAAAAAAAATTTAGTTCTAGTAACTCACTTTGTTGTAATTTCTGAAACTCTTAGTATGGGGTCAGCTTCAGGAGAAATAATAGTTTCGGATAAAAATTTTAATATAATTAGTAGCCTTAAAACAAATTAATAATATAAATGAATTTTTTAAATAATAGAACTGATGCTCTAAAAAAATTAGATAATTTTATAGAAAAAAACTTACTAGAATATTCTAAACTAAGAAACTTTGATTTTGGTGCTCAAAATAGAAAAAATATTTCTTGTATATCTCCCTATGTAACCCATGGAATAATTAGTGAGATAGAAATTATAAATAAAGTTCTAAAAAAACATTTATTTATTAAAAGTGAAAAATTTATACAAGAAGTTCTATGGAGAGTATATTGGAAAGGTTGGCTTGAACTAAAGCCAGGTGTTTGGGATGATTATTTGGTTAACCTTAAAGCTCACAGAAAAAAATATAAAACTAATAAATATTATTTAAATGCAATTGAAGGAAATACTAACATCCAATGCTTTAATGATTGGGTAAAAGAGCTAAAAGAAACAAATTATCTTCATAATCATGCAAGAATGTGGTTTGCCAGTATTTGGATTTTTACCTTAGATTTGCCTTGGGAATTAGGGGCAGAATTTTTTTTAAGACATTTATATGATGGAGATTCCGCATCAAATACTCTTGGCTGGAGATGGGTAGCTGGAATCCAAACACCCGGCAAACATTATCTTGCTTCTGAATGGAATATTAAAAAATTTACTAATAATCGTTATGAAAAAGTTAAACTTAATGAAAATGCAAAACCCAAAATTAGTAATAAAATATACTCAACATCAAAAAGTGAATTTTTAAACTCAAACATTAATGATGGTAAAAATCTTCTGATATTTGACAATAACTTATCTTTTGAATGTTCCGATTTTAAAGAAAAAAAGTTCAATAAAATTCTTATAGTTGATAGTAATGAAAAAAGAGAGATATTACTAAGTGACAAGGTGATAAAATTTAAAATATCTCTTCTCCAAGATCAGTTAAAAAGATTAAAAGATCTATCGATAGATTGTGAAATAATTAAAGTAGAAAATATCAAAAAATATAATGAGGATGTTTATGCTTTATACCCATCAGTTGGAGAAAACTTAGATTTTATTATCTCAAATAAATTAGAAAATATTCAATTCCTTTATAGAAAAATTGATCAACTTTCTTGGAAATACTGTAATAAAGGTTTTTTTAATTTTAAAAATTATATTCCTAAAATTATCCAGAACATTTCTTAGAACAATACTTAACTTTACCCCAGTTTAACTTCCATTTCTTTCGCCAAGTAAAAGGTCTTCCACAACTAGGACATATTTTTGAGGGTAAATTTTGTTTCTTCACTTTAATTGATTTTTGTTTTTAATAAATAAAAAATAAGCAGCTACTTCATAAATATAATGAAAAATTAAATATAGAGGCTTAAAACTAAAAATTTTTGAAAGTATTTTATATTTTGGAATTTTAGACCAGATAACCAAAAAAGCTTTTGCACCACCAATAACTTTTCCATTATCAATAACATGTAATCTTCTCAAAAGTTCTTTTTGCGATTTAGATGTTAATGCCAAAGCTTCTTTGTTATTTGTAATATCCACCCACTCCAAAGTGCTATCAGAAACTTTTTTATAGTGATTTATTTCATACCTACAAATATTACATGAATTATTAAAAAAAACTTTAATTACCATAAGTATTTTCTTTAATAAATTTATCAGCAGCTGGCAAAATTAATTTTTTTCTTTCTATTTTCATTTTATCAAAAACTCTAACCATCATAGATAATCTTGGATTTTTTAAAAAAAAATTTCTATTTTTATTTATAAATCTCCAATATAATCCATCCATAACATTACACCACTCACCTTTTTTGAAATCCATCATCTTTAACATATAGCTAGATCCACAAATATAAGGTTTTGTAGCAAATGTTCCTCCATCACTAAATAGTCCCATACCATAAACGTTAGGTACCATTACCCAGTCAGAAGAATCTACAAACATTTCCATAAACCATTTATAAACATAGATGGGTTTAATTTCACAAAGATTCATGATATTAGACAAAATCATTAAGCGTTCTATGTGATGGGACCAACCATACTTTAATGAATTTTTAATTGCATGGTCTAAAGGTAGTAACCCTGTGCTACCTTTATACCAAGAAGATTTCATTCTACGATTTTGTTTAAAAAAATTTTTTTTCTCCATATCGTCACCATAAAATTGGTATATTCCACGCATAAATTCTCTCCAACCAATAATCTGTCTAATATAACCCTCTAGAGAATTAAGTTTGATTTTATTTTTTTTATGGAAATCTAAAATTTTTTGAATTATTAATTCTGGAGTTATCAAACCTAAATTTAGGTAAGGGCTTAAAGCGCTATGAAATAAGATATTATCTTTTTGGTCAACTGCATCTTCGTAATCTCCAAATAAATTAGACTTGTACTTAATAAAAAAATTTAATAATTTAATTACATCAACATATTCTGTGGCAAGCCAAAAATCGTTTGTGCTTCCTAAATTTTTTGGAAATATTTTTTCTATAATAAGCTTAAGATTTTTTGTATGTTTAGTTTCACTTATTTTTGGAAACTTTGGGACTAAAATATTTTTTGGCAATTTATTTCTGTTTTCGTCATCAAAACTCCATTTTCCTCCTGTTGGTGTCCCATCTTTTTCAATTAGTATTCCAGATTTTTTTCTTACCTCTTTATAAAAAGTAGCCATAAAGGGCCTTTTAGACTTGCTTAAGTATTTTTTAAAATCATTTCTTGAATTTAAAAACATTGGTGTTTGAATTATGTTCCACTTTATTTTTAATTTAAAAAATAAATTTTTTAATTTTTTTTCAAAAAATTTATCTTCAACTTCAAAACTAGATATTTTATCAATCCTTTTATTATTAATGATTTTTTCTAATTTCTTGATATAATTATCTTTGAAGTTTTTATCTCCAATTTTAGAATATTCAATTTTATATTTATTGCTCTGAAGTCGATCAGCATATGAACGCATAGAAGATAGAAATAGCAATAGTTTTTGTTTGTGATGTTTTTCGTATGTACACAACTCATAATCCTCAGCCATATAAAACAGGTGGTCCTTTTTGAAGCGGTCTACGTATTTTAATGGAAATAATTGATTTCCTAGTATAAAAAATAAGTTCATAATTAAATATAACTAATTAAAGAATATATGTCAGAAAAATATCTTATTTTTGGTGCGACAGGATCTATCGGTTCAAGTCTAGCAAAACAATTACGAGACACGGGAAATGACATTCATCTAGTGGCTAGAAATGAGAATGAAGTTAAGATAATTTCTGAAAAACTAGATTGTTCATATACTGTAGTAGATGTTTTAGAGGATGGTTTTATAGAAAAAGTAAAAGTAGATATTTCTGAAATCAAAGGCATAGCTTATTGCGTGGGTTCAATAGATTTAAAACCTCTAAGAATGGTTAAAGAACAGGATTTTAATAAATGTATGAAGTTAAATCTTTATTCTGCAGTTGAAGCAATTAAAGGTTATCAAGAAAGTTTAAAAAAAAATAAAGGATCTATTGTTTTATTTTCTACCGTTGCTGCTCAAAGAGGATTTACTAATCACTCAATAATTGCCTCAGCAAAAGCAGCTGTTGAAGGATTAACTGTTTCGCTTGCAGCTGAATTTGCACCTCACATAAGAGTAAATTGTATTGCACCAAGTTTAACCAATTCTAAAATTGCACAACCTATGCTAAAAAATATAGTTATAGCCGAAGGTATTGCAAAGGCTCATCCATTAAAAAGATTAGGCGAGGGAAGAGACTCTGCATCCTTAGCTAAATTTTTAATTACTGAAGACAGTTCTTGGGTGACTGGACAAATTATAGCCGTTGATGGTGGTAGATCAAAACTTTCTTAAGTGAAAAATTACTTTTTATTTATAGTTTTTTTTATTTTGTTTACATCAAAATCTTTTTCTGAAGATTATAAATTTACAAAAATAACAAATCTTAATGAGCCCTGGGGTTCTTCGTTTATTAATAATGACCAGATAATAATAACTGAAAAAGGTGGAAAAATAAAAATAATCAATATCACTTCTAAAGCAATCTCAGAAGTTGATCATAACATTAATTTTTTAAATATAGGTCAAGGTGGATTATTAGATATTTTATATAAAGATAATTTTCTTTGGATTTCATATTCAGAAGATAGGGGAGATTGGAGAACTAGCACATCTATTGCTAGGGCTAAATTAAATAAAAAAAAATTAAACTTTAAAAATATTTTTCAAGCAAATCCTCCAATAGACAGTGGCTATCATTTTGGCTCAAGATTAGCTATCAAAGATAATTATCTTTTTGCCTCAATTGGTGAAAGAGGGCAAGGTATGATTGCCCAAGATCCAAATAAACACCCTGGAAGTATCATTAGAATTCATATAGATGGAAGTATTCCAAAAGATAACCCAAAATTTATAGATAAAAAAAACTGGCTGCCAGAAATCTATCAAATAGGAATAAGAAACCCACAAGGTCTTACTTTATCTCCATATGATGGAAAAATTTATTTGAGCAATCATGGAGCTAAAGGTGGTGATTGGTTTGGTCAAGCTAAGAAAGGTGAAAATTATGGATGGAAAATATTAGGATGGGGTGGAAAAAATTATTCAGGAACTAAAATTGGTCCTAAATGGAAACCAGGTTTTACAAAAGCTATTCGTTACTGGGTTCCCTCTATCGCTGTAAGCGCAATCACAATTTATAAAGGAAAAGAGTTTAAAGAATGGAATGGAGATGCCTTAGTCACTTCGCTCAAAGATAAATCGTTGAGAAAATTAATATTTGAAGATTTATCGAACATAAAAGAAAAAATTATTTTTAAAAATAAAATTGGAAGGATAAGAGATATTCAGGTTCATCCTTCTAGTGGAAAAATATTTTTTTTAAGTGAAGATGGCTTATGGTTAATGGAAAAAAATTAATTATTTTTGAGATCTCTTAAAACACTCTACAGTATTTTTTAATAAACAAGCAATTGTCATTGGGCCTACTCCACCTGGAACAGGTGTTAAAGCTTTAGCTACTTTTGAAACTTCTTTAAAAGCAACATCACCCACTATACCTTTGTTCGTTTTATTAATGCCCACATCAATTATAATTGCATCCTTTTTAACCCAATCACCTTTAACGAGTTCAGGAATACCTACAGCAGCAACAATAATGTCTGCTTCTAAGCATTCCGCTTTTAAATTTTTAGTTTTTGAGTGAGTAATTGTTACTGTGCAATTTTCTTTTAAGAGTAGTTGTGTCATTGGTTTACCATTTAAATTTGATCTTCCAACTATGACAGCTTTTTTTCCATTTAAATTAGGTTCAATTTTCTTTATTAATAAATAACATCCTAATGGAGTACAAGGAATAGAACTTTCATAACCTGACGAAAGATTTCCAACATTCATAGGATGAAAACCATCAACATCTTTTGAGGGCAAAATAGTTTCAATTACTTTTTGTTTATTGATATGTTTTGGTAGTGGTAATTGAACTAGAATTCCAGAAACATCATCATCTTTATTTAATTCTTTAATTTTGTCTAAGATTATTTTTTCATCAATTGTTTCTTTGTACCTCAATACCTCAGATTTTAAACCTACTTCAATAGCTGATTTCTCTTTATTACGGACATAAATTTGACTTGGTGCCATATCACCAATTAAGATTACAGTTAACCCTGGAACTTTATTATATTTTTCTCTTAATTTTAAAACTTCTTGTTTTAACTCTTCTCGAAGTTCTGATGCTATTTTTTTTCCATCTATAATCATATTAAAATAAATTGGGTGCAAAAATTTCAAAAATTAAATTTCTTAAAAACATTAATAATAAAATTAATACAAGTGGGGATATATCTACTGGACCAAGATTAGGCAAGAAATTTCTTATTTTATTTAAAATAGGATCGGTCAGTTTATAAGTTACATCAAGTATAGAATAAACAAATCGATTTTGAATATTAATTACGTTAAAAGCTACTAACCAGCTAAGAATTGCATTTATAATTAAAACCCACACATAAATACTAACTATGTTATCAATTAAAAATAATAAAGATTTCATTTTTTCTCAACATAAATTGATTGACTAGGAAATGCAAAAGAAGCACCATTTTTTTCAACAATTTGTTTAATTTCAATTGCTAATTTTTCTTTTACAGATAACCATTCATTCCAACTATCAGTTTTAGTAAAACAACGAACATACATATCAATCGAACTGTCTGAAAATTTATCCACTCTGACTGCTATACCAATATCAGTATTATAATCATCACTTTTAGTAATATGATCTTCAATTTGATTTCTTATTGTTTTAAGTTGTTCAATTGTCGTGTCATATTGAAGTGTAATAATCCAGCTAATCAACCAATTAGTTGTTTGGCTAACATTAATAACAGCATTTTCTGCAAATTGAAAATTAGGAATTATTGCAAGAGATTTATCGAATTTTCTTATAACTGTAGATCTAAAACCAATTCTTTCAACTATTCCTTCGATTATACCTTCCACCAAAATCCAATCTCCAATTTTAAATCTTTTTTCAACTAAAACTAAAATTCCAGAAATTAAATTTTTAAATAAATCCTGAGCTCCCAAAGCAACTGCAACACCGAACAAACCAAGTCCAGCAATAATTGGACCAATTTTTATTCCCCAAAGTTCAAGTACTGCTGCCAAACCTAATATAAAAATTAATATTTTAAGAGATTTTATAATCCATCCAATTAACTCTCTTGTAAGAACTTTATCTAAACCGCTCAATATATATGAAATGGGTTCTATAATTTGGTGCATAACCCAAAAAATAAAAATAGTTATTAAAGTTCTGTTAATTGTATCGATAATAACTCTGCTATCATCTGAAAATGACATGTAATAACTAGCAATAAAAAATCCTAGAACGATTGGTAAAAATCTAGCTGGACCTTCCATTGCAAAAACAAAAGTATCATCAAGTTTATTAGTAGTTTTTTTTGCTAAATCTTGAAGTCTTTTAATAATTATTTTGCTAATTATTCCTCTAAAAATCAAAAAGATAAGAAAAATTCCTATGCCAACTAAAATTTGAAATATATCTACACCAAGGATACCTCTATCCCATACTGAAAAAAATAATGATTTAAAATTATTGAATATTTCCATATTTAAATTTTGTCCAACAAAAGTTCTTCTTCTCCAGGATTAAAAAGAAATTTTTTTTTCCATTTAATTTTTTTTAACTCTAATAATGTCTTTTCGCTTATACACATAAGATTGGAATGAGTCACTATGTTTAAAAGTGAATATTTATTAATTAAATTAAATAAATTTTTAGCACTTTGTGAAGAATAAACAAAAATGGCATCTGGTATATTTTTTTTAAGTAAATCTATTTTTTTTGGATCAATTTTTTCTACTGGTAGAGTGGTATAATTCTTAATTCTATCTACTAAAAATCCTGCATTTTTTAAATCTCCATCAAGATCCCTAGAAACAAATTCACTACTTAAATAAAGCATTTTTTCTAATTTATTTTCTGATGTTCTAATTATTAATTCAATTAAAGAATCTACAGTTCCCTCTGAAGAATATATATTAGTAAATCCTGCGCGTTTAGCAGCAAGCTCTGTTGCTCTACCAACACAATAACATTGAACTTTAAAGTTAATTTTCTTAATATCTAAAAATTTTATTGCATTTGAACTAGTGAAAATTATTTTTTTATATTTTTCAAAGTCTATTTTTTTAAATTCTAATTTTTTAATTTTTATTACAGGAATTTGTGTTACCAAATGACCTTGCATATTTAGTGTTTCGGCCAAGTTTAACGAATCTTCTTCAGTTCTTGTTAAGATTATATGCAAACTAACTTCCTATTACTTTAAATTTTGAACCAGCTTTTTTTAATAAATCTTTTCCTACTCTATATCCAATCTCTTGAGCTTCATTAAAATTTCCTGAACCTTCTGCAATAAATTTTTCACTTCCATCGTTAGAAAATAATTCACTTCTTAAAAAAATTTTATTTTTTTTTATAGTTCCTATAGCCCCTACTGCAGTATCACAATCACCCCCTATTGCCTCCAACAAAGCCCTTTCTGCATTAACACAAATAAAAGTTTCTTCATGATTAATTTTTTTAATCAAGTCTAAAATTTTAAAATTATTTTTTCTTGTCTGTATTGCAATTGCACCTTGACCTACCGCTGGCAACATTTGATCTATTGAAAAAATTTCTTTAGCTTCATTTTTAATATTCAAAACCTGGAGGCCTGCAACAGCTAAAACTATTGCGTCAAACTCTTTATTCTTTAATTTATTAATTCTTGTATCTATATTTCCTCTAATTGGAATAATATTAATATCTTGTCTAAGAGTTTTTAGTTGAGCTGCTCTTCTAAATGAACTTGTTCCAACCTTTGAATTAGGTTTTAATTTAAAAAAAGATTCGCTAGAGTAGCTCACAAAAGCATCTCTAGGGTCATTTCTTTTAACAATAGAATTTACACATAAATCTTTAGTCATTTTAGAGGGTAAATCTTTTAAAGAATGAACAGCTAAATCAATTTTTGAATTTAACAATTGTTCTTCAATCTCTTTAGAAAAAACTCCCTTTCCTCCAATTTGAGAAATTTGTTTATTTTGAAATATATCTCCTGAGGTTTTGATAATTTTTATTTCAATTGAGTCTTTATTTAAATTAGGTTCAGAATTTAATAAAAAATTTTTAACATGATTAGAATATGCTAATGATAATTTACTTCCTCTTGAACCAATTTTTATTTTTTTATTTTTAAACATAATTTAGATAGTTATGTTATATTATTTTTTTATAACGAAAAATAGATAATCAATTATGAGAAAAGAGCTTACTTTTTTAGGTATAGAAACTAGTTGTGACGAAACTGCCGCAGCAATAGTTAAAGAAAAAAGAAATGGGGCAAAAGAAATAATATCAAACATTGTTTCCAGTCAGGTTAATGTTCATAAAAAGTTTGGTGGTGTTGTTCCTGAATTAGCAGCTAGAGCACATATTGAAAAAATAGAATTTATAATTAAAAAAGCAATTCATAAAGGCAACATTGACATAAATAGCTTAGATGGAATCGCTGCAACAGCTGGACCAGGATTAGTAGTTTGTCTTACAGTTGGTTTAAATATTGGAAAAGCTATTGCAGCTTCTTTAAATAAGCCATTTGTTGCTGTAAACCACTTAGAAGGCCATGCTTTAAGTCCCAGAATAAATAAAAAAATAAATTTTCCATATTTGCTATTACTTATATCTGGAGGGCATACTCAGTTTCTTAAGGTTTCTGGAATAAATAATTATAAAAGATTGGGCACAACTATAGACGATGCCTTAGGTGAGGCCTTTGATAAAACTGCAAAACTTATAGGAATTGAATTTCCAGGAGGACCAAAATTGGAACAGTGGGCAAAAAAAGGAGATAAAAATTATTTTAAATTACCTAAACCTATTTTAAAAAGAGGTGGATGTAATTTATCTTTTGCAGGATTAAAAACAGCTGTACTTCATGTTTCTAAAAATTTTAAAAATTATAAAGAAAAATATCATTTAGCAGCTTCTTTTCAAAAAACTATCAATGATATTCTGTATGAAAAAACAAAAGTTGCAATGAATGAATTTAAAAAAGATAGCTCGGAAAATACATTTGTTATTGCTGGTGGTGTGGCTTCAAATGAATCAATAAGAAAAAATTTAATTAAACTTTCGAAAGAACAAAATTTTACAGCTATTTTTCCTCCTATTAATTTATGTAGTGATAATGCAGCAATGATTGCATGGGCAGGTATTGAGCGTTATAAAATGAAATTAACTAACGATTTTAAATTTCCTTTAAAAGCAAGATGGCCTTTGGATGCTTCTGCTCCTTTTTTAAAAGGAGCTGGTGTAAAATTTTAAAGATGTTATTATTTAATTGTAAAAACTTTTAAAATCATTAAAAAAAATACTATGAAACAAAACTACAATAAATTTCATTCTAATGGTCACCTCATAATTAGAAACAATATTCCAAGTATTAATTTAAAAAAGATAGAAAAAAATTTTTTTTCAACTTATTCAAAAACTTTAAAGATAAAAGTAAACAAAAAAAATTATTCTAAAATAATATTAGATTTTGAAAAAGAGGATAAATTTGATGAATTATACTCTGCATTAAAGAAATTTACTTCGAGTAAAGAATTTTTAAGTTTATCTAAATTTTTTCAAAAGAAAGCTAAAAATATTTTTAAAAAGAACTTTAAATTAATTAATACTGGAATGGCGATTGGTCTTAATAATTCAAATAGAACAGCGTATAAATGGCATCAAGAAAAACCTTATTATCCAAATACAAAAACTATACATTTTCAATTTCCTTTGTTGTCTCAATGTAACAAAAAAAATGGTACTATGAGTGTATTATCCGGAAGTAATGCCGAAGGATATATAAAATCAGTAAATAATTTTCAAAAACATAAAAAGGCAGTTAATAGTTTTATTCCTACTAAAATTAACGAGTTTAAAAAAAAATATAAAGAGACTTTTATTAATATGAACAAAAAAGACTTTGTTCTCTTTCATGAAAATGTAATTCACAAAACAAATAAAAATAGATCTTCTAAAATAAGATTGGCTTGTATTTTTAGATTTAAAGGTGATTATGAATATAACTCTAAAAAAACTCAATAAAACTTACAAACGGGTTAATCCTTCAACTTATTTTGAAAAGATAGAAAAAAAAAATATAGTTGAATTAGAAAAACAAAGGAAAAATTTGTTTCATAATAAATTAAATTTTCCTATTGAATTATTTAAAAATAAAAAATTACTTGATCTGGGTTCTGGAACTGGATTGTATTCTGTAATTTATAATTTATGGGGATCTGATTGCACTTTGATAGAATATGACTCTCATTCTTTTAAAAAATCAAAAGAAATATTTGAAAAGTTCGGAAGACAAAACTCTCAAAATAATTTTAAAAATATAGATCTTTTTAATTTCAAAGGAAAATTTACCTTAGATAAAAGAAGAGTTTTATATGATATTGTACATTGTAATGGTGTGCTACATCACACCAGCAAAAAAGAATTAGGAATAAAGCTAATGGCAGAGAACTTAAAGAGTGGAGGAGTCTTAATATTAGGAGCTTCTATCGTAACAGGGTTTTTACAAAGAAATCTTCAAAGATATTTATTATATAAAATTTCAAAGAATGAAAAAGAAATTGTTAAAAATGCAAAAAAATATTTTAAAAAACACTTAATGAGAGCCTCTAAAATTTCTGGAAGATCAATAAAGGCAATTATTTTTGATACCTATATTAATCATAAAATAGATTCATATTCATTAAATAGTTTAATGGAAATTTTTAAAAAAAATAAGATTAGTTTTTATTCTTCTTTTCCAAAAATAAATTCTATTGACGATGAGGAAATGGAATGGAAAAATGATAAAGAAAACTATCCTAAAAATGAGTCATTAAATTTTACCAACCTTATTTGGGGCTCAAGAAACCAATCTAAAAAAAATAAAAAATTTGAAACATTTTCTGATGAATTATTAGAAATTTCAAAAAGTTTCAACGATATTTCTTATAGGAATACAAAAACAATTTCTTCTAAAATTACAAAATTAAAAAAAAATATCAATAATATAATTAAAAAAAATAAAAAAGAAATTCCACATGTTTCTAAAATGCATATTTATTTTTCAGAAATAAATACTTTGTTAAAAATTTTGAATAACAGAGAAGTAATAAAATTAGAAAAATTTATATTTAATACTAAATATTTATTTAAAGGTTATTCAGGACTTGGGATGAATTATTTTATTGGTTTTAAAAAATAAAACATGGTCAAATCCTATTGGTTAATGAAGTCTGAGCCCAATGTATGGTCTATTGACCAACAAATAAAAGAAGGTAAAAAAGGTGTGGCATGGGATGGTGTAAGAAATTATCAGGCTGCAAATAATTTAAAAAAGATGAAAAAAGGAGACTTATGTTTTTTTTACCATTCAAATATTGGTAAGGAAATAGTAGGAATTGTAGAAGTAATTAAGAATGCTTTCTTAGATAAAACAGATAAAAAAAACCGATTTGTAGCAGTTCAAGTAAAGTTTAAATCAAAATTTAAAAGAACAATTACTCTTGATAACATTAAAAAAGAGAAAAAATTGAGCCATTTAGGGCTTATTCGACAAAGTAGATTAAGTGTAATGCCTATTGATACTAAAAGCTGGAAA
This sequence comes from Candidatus Pelagibacter sp., assembly GCA_002689925.1. Taxonomy (GTDB): domain Bacteria; phylum Pseudomonadota; class Alphaproteobacteria; order Pelagibacterales; family Pelagibacteraceae. Next base: position 141 of record NZIO01000049.1, on the reverse strand, counting down.
ATAATTACTAAGATGGGTAATATTTAAATAGGATATTTATGGGAAAAAAGAAAAAAACTAAAAAAAGAAAAGTTAAAAAAACTAAAAAAAGAAAAGTTAAAAAAACTAAAAAAAGAAAAGTTAAAAAAACTAAAAAAAGAA
>NZIO01000048.1 GCA_002689925.1 Candidatus Pelagibacter sp. | reverse complement strand
TTTCTTTAAGAAAATTATCGCTTCTCAGAAAGCATATGCTAAGAGAACAATGAAGTATCTGTTGATGAATCAACCGAACTATAAATTAGCTTATGAAAATGAGTTTGGTCCAATTGGAAAAGTTAAAATATAATTAGCTTTTAATGATTTAAAAGAAGGGGGTTAAAAACCCCCTTTTTTTTTATTTAAATTTACTATACTTTTAAAATTATGATGAAATTCTTTATAAGATTTGCTGACACTCTTAGTACATCAATGGGAAAGGCCTTTTCTTGGTGTATAGTTATTTTAATGGGTGGCACAGTCTATGAAGTTGTGATGGCATATGCTTTTAATGCGCCAACACTATGGAATTTTGATTTTAGTATGCAGATGTATGGAGCGATATTAATGATGTCGGGAGCATATTGTTTAGCTACGGAGGCTCATGTTAGAGGAGACGTAATTTATAGATTATTTAGTCAAAGAACTCAAGCATGGATAGATTTAGTACTTTATTTTATTTTCTTTTTTCCAGGAGTTATAGCTTTAGCTTTTTATGGATATGAATATGCAGCACAAGCATGGAAAATAAAAGAAACTAGCTGGAGTAGTCCTGCTCAGATTCAAATTTATATGGTAAAATCTATGATACCAGCTGCGGGCATACTATTAATTATTCAGGGAATTAGTGAAGTATTTAGATCAATAATATGTATTCAATCTGGACAATGGCCTGCCAGACTTGTTGTTGCAGAAGAGACGGAGCAAATGTTAATGAGAGCTTCTCAAGAGGAAAATCAAAAAAATGTTATTTAGTCTTACTAATCCTGAAGTAGCCATTTTAATGATGGGTGTATTCTTATTTGCAGTATTATTAGGTTTTCCAATAGCCTTCACTCTGATGGCTATGGGAATAGGTTTTGGTTATTATGCTTATTATGATCCAGTTTTAATGGATCATCTTTTTGATAATAGAATATTTTCTTTATTTGTTAAAAATACATACACGGTCATGGATAACAATGTGCTCACAGCAGTGCCACTTTTTTTATTTATGGGATATTTAGTTGAGAGAGCCGGAATTGTAGCTAAATTATTTTTTGCGATAAGGTTGGCAGCCCATAGATTACCTGCATCAATGGCTGTAGCTGCGCTAATAACCTGTACTTTATTTTCTACAGCAACTGGAATTATAGGAGCTGTTGTAACTTTAATGGGTTTGCTTGCTTGGCCAGCAATGGTTAAAGCGGGATACGATAAAAAATTTGCATCTGGAATAATTTGTGCTGGTGGCTGTTTAGGAATTTTAATTCCACCAAGCATCATGTTGATAGTTTATTCTGTGATTGCACAACTATCACCATTAAGATTATTTGCTGCTGCAATTTTTCCAGGACTAATGTTAGCAGGTCTTTATATTGCATATGCGGTTACTAGAGCTTGGCTTAATCCTTCATTGGCACCAAGACCCCCAGTTGAAGATATTCCACCGAGAGCAGCGATTTTAAAAGAAGTATTGGTTTCTTTCGTACCTTTATTTGGTTTAATAATGTTAGTTTTAGGAACAATTTTAGCAGGAATTGCAACTCCTGCAGAAGCCGCCGCCGCTGGAGCATTTGGTGCAATACTTTTATCTTGGTTTTATAAAACTCTTAAATGGCAAAATTTTAAAGAGTCAGTTTTCCTTACTGCAAAAACTACTGCAATGATTATGTGGTTATTTATTGGATCCTGGACTTTTTCATCAGTGTTCTCTTATTTAGGTGGACATGAAGTATTTGAACATTTTTTTACATCAATAAATATAACGACTTGGCAATTTTTAGTAATTACACAAATTATAATTTTTCTTTTAGGGTGGCCACTAGAATGGACTGAAATTTTAATAATTTTTGTTCCAATATTTTTACCTTTACTTGAAGTTTTTGGTGTTAACCCATACTTTTTTGCAATGTTGATTGCTTTAAATCTGCAAACATCTTTTTTAACACCTCCCATGGCTATGTCAGCCTACTATTTAAAAGGTGTTCAGAAAAATAATGTTGAATTGATGGATATATTTAGAGGGATTATGCCATTCTTAGCCATTGTTATATTTGCAATGTTTCTGATGTATATGTTTCCAGGTATTGCTTTATGGTTGCCCGAAACATTATTTGCAAATTAAGAGTTTAAAATGATTGATATATTTACAATGACATCCAATGAATTAGTTGGGAAAATGAAAGAAGGACAAATCTCATCAGTTGAAGTTTGTACTCAATATATTGATAGAATTAAAAAATTTGAGAAAGATGTTAAAGCTTGGGTATATTTCGATAAAGAAAAACTTTTAGAGAAAGCTTTAGAAGCAGATGATTATAGAAAATCTGGAAAGCCATTAGGTCCATTACATGGTCTGCCTATTGCAGTTAAAGATATAGTTGGGACCTTAGATATGCCTACAAGCTGTGGAACTTCAATAAGAAAAAAAATGTCTAGTGCACAAGACGCAGAGGTAGTAAATTTATTAAAAGTAGCTGGCGCAATTATTATGGGAAAAACAGAAACAACAGAGCTAGCTTATTTTCACCCTGGTAAAACAACTAATCCACACGACTATTCAAGAACACCTGGTGGATCATCAAGCGGATCAGCTGCAGCTGTTGCAGCTCATATGGCACCTTTATCCATTGGCTCACAAACAAATGGATCGGTTATAAGACCAGCGTCATATTGTGGTGTAGTAGGTTACAAACCTTCCTATGGATTAATTTCTAGAAGTGGTATTTTAAAACAATCTGACAAACTTGATCATGTTGGAATGTTTGGCAAATCTGTTGAAGATATAGCTTTATTAGCAAGATCATTAATAAAAAAAGATCTTTACGATACTTCAACAGTACATTATTCAGCAAATGAAATGCTTGAAGTATGTAAGAAAGGCCCTTTATTTGAACCTAAATTTATTTTTTATAAAACAGATAATTGGAAACATATCGATAAAGAATCACAAAAATCTTTTGAATTTTTAATTAAAACTTTTAAAAAAAATATTGAAGTATTCGATACACCTTCTTATTTTAAAGAAATTCCCAGGTATCATAAAATTATCCATGAAACTGATATGTCAAATAATTTTCAAAATTACTATAAACAATCTAAAAAAAAACTTTCACAAAAAATGATAGATGCTATTGAAAGGGGACAAAAATATTCAGCAAAAGATTATGCTGAGGCAATTGATTTTATGAAACAAAGCTATAATTCATACAAAGAAGTTTTCGAAGATTATCATGGTGTCTTAACTCCATCTTCAACAGGAGTTGCTGACAAAGGTTTAAAGAGTACCGGTAGTCCAGAATTTTGTACAGTTTGGACTTACATGGGTCTTCCATCAATTTCATTGCCTTTACTTACAGGTATAAATAATTTACCATTAGGAGTACAGTTAGTTGGAGACAAGCTAGATGATTTAAGATTTTTAGGTACAGCTAATTGGCTGGAAAAAAAGTGTAAAAAATATAATGAATAAAATAACAACAATAATAGGTTGTAGTGTTGCAATATCGTTTTTAGTTGGCTTAGCTACCACTTTAACAAGATCTACAATGATAGGTTTTTTTGATGTATTGCCAGTTTTTATTTTGATGGGAATAGCAATATTTATGATGTTGTATGAAGCTTTTTTCGATAAACGCTAATTTCTTTATAGGAAATTTTTGACTAGAAATATTTATATTAAAACTTTTGGATGCCAGATGAATCAATATGATTCAGAGCGAATGTATGATTCAATTTCATTGATTGATTTTAAAAAAACTAATGACATATCCAAGGCTGATTGCTATTTGCTGAATACCTGTCACATAAGAGAAAAAGCCACAGAAAAAGTTTATGATGAAATAGGTAGAGTAAAGAAAGTTTTTCGAAATCTTAAAAAACCAATGGTAATAGTTACTGGGTGTGTTGCTCAAGCTGAATCTGATGAAATGATAAAAAGAGAGGCTTATATTGATACTGTAATAGGTCCACAATCATATCACAAAATTAATGATACAATTTTAAGTTATTTTAGAAAAAAAGAAAAAATTGATATTACTGAATTTGATGTAGTTAATAAATTTGATTATTTGCAAAAAATCAAAAGAAATACTAATAAAATTTCTAATTATATTACAATACAAGAAGGTTGTGATAAATTTTGCAATTTTTGTGTAGTCCCTTATACAAGAGGCGCGGAATATTCAAGGCCATTTTGGCAAATTTTAAATGAAGCTGAAGATTTAGTAAATAGTGGATCAAAAGAAATTATTTTAATTGGACAAAACGTTAATGCTTACAATTTTGATGAAAATGGAAAAAATTATAGGCTTACTTATTTAATTAAAGAATTAGAAAAAATTAAAGAACTTAAAAGAATAAGATTTACAACTTCACACCCAAAAGATATGACAGATGATCTTATTGAATGTTTTGGAAAAGGAAAAAAATTAATGCCTTTTCTTCATTTACCAGTTCAAAGTGGATCAAATAAAATTCTAAAATTGATGAATAGAAAACATGATATAAAATATTATTTGTCGATAATTTCAAAACTGAAAAAAATAAATGATGAAATAAAGTTTTCAAGTGATTTTATAGTTGGATATCCTGGTGAAGAAGAAATTGATTTTAAAGATACAATTAATCTTATTGACAAATTAAAATTTATAAATTCTTATTCTTTTTTGTTTAGTCCACGACCAGGAACTCCCTCTGCAAAAAAATTAAATATCAATCCTAAGCTTTTAAAAAATAGACTTGAAATACTTCAGGAATATTTATTTAATAACCAAATAAATAATAATAAAAATTTTGTTGGAAAACTCACTAAAATCTTAGTTGAAAATAAGATAGAAAAACAAGGAAAGTTTTTTGGTAGAAATGAATATATGATGCCGGTTATTTTTGACTCTGATATTTGTAAAGAAGGTGAAATTATAGATGTTGAAGTTTTATCATATAATAAAATTAGCTTGTTTGGCAAACATGTAAGAAAGCAAGTTAAAGCCGCTTAAAGTTATGAATAAAATTAATTTATTTAAAAATGATATTAAAACTTCAATAAATTATTCTGAAAATGGATCTATAACAATAAATGTGGCTGACAATAATACACTTTTAGTTGTGGCGGGAGAGCTAGACTCAAATTTAAAAAAATTAGAAAATTTATCAGGATCAAAAATTTTTTTTAGAGGAAACTCAATAATTATAAAAGGAGAAAAAAAATCAAATAAAAAAGTAGAAGAAGCAATTAAAATGCTTATAAATCAGTTTAGACAAGATGGATTTGTAGAAGTTAATGATTTTACTTACTTATTTAATAGAAGTGATAAAAAAGAAAAACCTTTTGATGATAAATTGCATTCAATTGATGAACTAATTAAAACTCCAAGAAAATCAATCATACCAAGAACAAAGAATCAAAAAGAATATGTTAAGGCTTTAAAAAGTAATGAGATAGTAATTGCACTTGGTCCCGCAGGAACTGGTAAAACTTTTTTGGCAGTTGCAGTTGCTTTAACCATGCTGGTTGAAAAAAAAATTGAAAAAATAATTTTATCTAGGCCTGCTGTCGAAGCTGGTGAAAAACTTGGTTTTTTACCTGGTGATATTAAAGAAAAAGTAGATCCTTATTTAAGACCGCTATTTGATGCTTTATATGATTTATTTGGCTACGAAAAGATACAAAAAAAGATTGATGATGGCACTATTGAAATAGCACCATTAGCTTTTATGAGAGGTAGAACTTTAAAAAATTCATTTGCAATATTGGATGAAGCTCAGAATGCAACTTCTACCCAAATAAAAATGTTTTTAACAAGAATAGGAGAAAATTCCAGACTAGTAGTTAATGGTGATCCATCACAAATAGACCTATTATCAAAAAGTCAGTCAGGATTAAAAAGTTCTCAAAATATTCTTAAGGATATAAAAGAAATATCTGTAGTAGAGTTTGATCATACTGATGTTATACGTCACCCATTGGTAACAAAAATTGTTAAAGCTTATCAAAAAAATGATTAAAACAAATATTTTGATAGATAATAATATTTGGTTTAATAGAATTAAAAATCCAAATGATTATTTCAAAAAAAAATTAATTAAGCTGTCAAAAGTTATGCCTAAATTAAAAAAGAAATATGAGATTTCAATTTTACTTTCTTCATCAAAAGAAATAAAAGAATTAAATAAAAAATTTAGAAAAAAAAATAAAGTTTCTGATGTTTTGTCTTTCCCTTTTTGGGACGAATTAAACCCAAAAATTTTTAAAAATGATAAGATTTATTTAGGTGATATTGCAATTTGTTTTGAAGTAATTAACGGTAGAGCAAAAAATAAAAATTTTAAATTAGAATTTGATAAAGCTTGGGTGCATGGTTTTTTACATTTGCTAGGTTATGATCATAATAATGAAAAAAATTATAAAAAAATGAATAATTTAGAAAAAAAAATAATAAATTTTATTTAAAAATTGAAAACATTTAATCAAAAAAAACAATTATTCTATATTCATTTTAAAGCTTTTATTTTAGGTTGCTTTTCTTTATTCTGTTTTGCTCCTTACAACTTATATTTCTTAAATTTTTTAATATTTACATCTTTTTTACTAATTTTTTATAAAAATAAAAAAATATTAACTTTTAAACAAAGCTTTATTTATGGATGTGCTTTCGGTTTTGGTTACTTTTTAAGTAACATTCACTGGATTACTATTTCACTTACATTTGATGAATCTTTTAAAATATTAATCCCATTTGCACTTATTATCATTCCATTATTTTTATCTATTTTCATAGGTTTAGCTACAGTGCTTTCTCGAACATGTGTTGATAATAAAATTTCATTTGTTATATATTTTTCAATTTTATTTAGTTTATTTGAGTTTATTAGAGGAACAATTTTTACTGGTTTTCCATGGAATTTAATTGCTTTTTCATGGTCACAATCTATAGAAAATATACAAATTTTATCTTTAATAGGAACATACTCATTAAGTTTATTTTCAATTACATTGTTTTGTTCACCTTTTTTACTTTTTGTTAATAAATTTAAAATAAAAGATATAGTTTTTTTAGGAATTATTTTTTTAATGTTTATTTCTAATTATGTCTATGGATTTATGGTTTTAAAAAATGACAATAATTTTACTTATTCTGATATTACAATTAAAATAATTTCGTCTAATATTTTATTACATGATTCACTTAAATCTAATTCAGAGATAAAAGAAGTTGAAAATTTAATTACTCTAAGTGAGCCTAAAGACGAAGAAAAAACAATTTTTATATGGCCAGAAGGTTCTTTAAAAGAAACAGATTTAAGAAATATCAAACTATATGAAAAAATTTTTTCTAAAAATTTTAGCAAAAATCATATTATAGTGTTAGGAATTAATAGCACATCAGGCGAAGGGATTAATAAAAAGTACTTTAACTCAATGGCTGTTTTAAATAATCAAGCAAATATAATATCAACTTATCATAAAAATAAACTAGTTCCTTTTGGTGAATTTTTACCTTTTGAATTTTTTTTATCTAAATTCGGATTAAAAAAAATTACTGAAGGTTATAATTCTTTTTCTAAAGGATCTGATAGAAAAATTATAAAATTGGCTAAAAAATTTAATAATATAAGTTTTTTACCGTTAATTTGCTATGAAATTATTTACACTGGAAAAATTAAAAGAAAAAATCAATCTCCCGATTTAATTATTAATATATCAGAAGATGGATGGTTTGGAAATTCTGTAGGTCCATACCAGCATTTTTCTCATGCAAAATTTAGAGCAGTAGAAGAAGGATTGTTTGTAGCGAGATCAACAAATAACGGTGTTTCTGCATTTATAGATAGCAAAGGCAGAGTTATAAAATCACTTAAAAATGGAAAATCTGGGGTTTTAAAAGTAAAAAGCCCCATATTTTTGAAGAATACTTTTTTTTCAAAATATGGAAATAATTTATTTTTCTTTTTCTTATTATTGTATATATTGTTTTTTTTAATTTTAAAAAAATATGAAAAATAAAACTTATTTATTTACAAGTGAATCTGTATCTGAGGGTCATCCAGATAAAGTATGTGATCGTATTTCTGATATGGTTGTAGATACATACTTATCAAAAGAACCATTGTCACGAGTAGCATGTGAAACACTTACAACAACAAATAAAGTTGTTTTGGCAGGTGAAACTAGAGGGCCTGACATTAGCAAAGAAGAATTAACTACAAAAGTTAGAGAATGTATAAAAGATATAGGTTATGAGCAAAAAGGATTTCATTGGAAAAATTCTGATGTTGATATTTTTTTACATTCCCAGTCAGCTGATATTGCAATGGGAGTAGATTCATCAGGAAATAAAGATGAAGGAGCTGGAGACCAAGGAATAATGTTTGGTTATGCTTGCAATGAAACTGAAGTTTTGATGCCAGCGCCAATATATTATTCACATAAAATATTAGAATTAATGGCTTTAGATAGAAAAAGTGGAAAAGCAGATAAATTAGAACCAGATTCTAAAAGTCAAGTTACAATGAAATATGAAGATGGTAAACCAACAAAAGTTACTTCAGTTGTAATTTCAACTCAACATTCGCCTGATGTTAACCAATCACAAGTTAAAGAAATTGTAAGACCATATTTAGAAAGATCAATTCCAAAACCTTTACTTGCGGAACTAAAAGATGAAGAGTTTTATGTTAATCCTACAGGTCAATTTATCATTGGTGGACCTGATGGAGATTCTGGATTAACCGGAAGAAAAATAATAGTGGACACTTATGGAGGAGCAGCTCCACATGGAGGAGGAGCTTTTTCAGGAAAAGATCCAACTAAAGTAGATAGATCGGCTGCTTATGCAGCAAGATATGTTGCAAAAAATATTGTTGCTTCTAAGATTGCTGATAAATGTTTAATCCAACTTGCTTATGCAATTGGAGTTTCTAAACCACTATCAATTTATATTGATCTTTATGATGGAGACGATGAAAAATCAAAATATGTTGAAAATCTAATTAGAGAAAACTTTGATTTGAGCCCGAGAGGGATAAGGGAAATGTTAAATTTAAATAAGCCAATTTATGAAAGAACTGCTGCATATGGCCATTTTGGAAGAAAAGCAGGCTCAGATGGATCTTTTTCATGGGAAAAAACCGATAAATCGCATATTTTTAAGAAGTAAGCCTTGAAAAAAAATATAATATAAATTAAATAAACTATAAAAAACCTTATATGTTGATAATGGGCTTAAGCCCATTTTTTTTTGGAAAATAAAATGTTTAATAATAGATCAGATAAATTAGAAATTTTAAGAATAGCAGATGCTGTAGCGAGTGAAAAATCTATAGATAAAGAGCTTATATTATCTTCTATAGAAGATGCTATTCAAAAAGCAGCTAGAACTCGTTATGGAGTTGATGTTGAAATTAAAGTTACAATTGATAGAGAAAAGGGTGAAATTAAAATTTTTAAAGTATCAAAAATTGTAGATAAAATAGATAACCCACATACAGAAATTACATTAAATGATGCAATTAAAATAACGAATAAAAATGATTTAGAGGTTGGTGGTGAGATTCAAGAAGAGCTACCAGCAGTTGATTTTGGAAGAATTGCTGCACAAACAGCAAAACAAGTAATAACCTTTAAAGTTAGAGAGGCAGAAAGAGAAAGACAATTTAATGATTTTGCAGATAAACAAAATGAAATTCTTAGTGGAATAGTTAAAAGACTAGAGTATGGAAATGTAATTATTGATCTTGGTAAAGCAGAAGGAATTATAAGAAAGGAAGAATTAATACCACGAGAAAATATAAAAGTTGGAGATAGAATTAAAGCTTATTGTCATGATGTTAGAAGAGAAAGTAGAGGGCCACAAATATTTTTATCTAGAGCTCATCCACAATTTATGGCTAAGCTTTTTTTTCAAGAGGTTCCAGAAATTTATGATGGTATAATAGAGATAAAAGGAGCAGCTAGAGATCCTGGCAGTAGAGCAAAAATTTGTGTTGCTTCAAAAGATTCTTCTTTAGACCCTGTTGGTGCTTGTGTTGGAATGAGAGGAAGTAGAGTTCAAGCTATAGTAACTGAATTACAAGGAGAAAAAATTGATATAGTAAATTGGTCTGAAGATCCTGCAACATTAGCAGCAAATGCACTGTCTCCAGCTGAAATTCAAAAAGTTATTATAGATAATGAGTCTAAGAGACTAGAAGTAATTTTATCAGAAGAAAATTTAAGTAAAGCTATTGGAAGAAGAGGGCAAAATGTGAGACTTGCTTCAAAGTTAATGGATTTTGAAATAGACATATTAACTGATAAAGAAGATTCTGAAAAAAGACAGTTTGAGTTTAAAGAAAGAACAGATAGTTTTGTCAAGAATTTAGAATTAGATGAAACATTGGGTCAATTGCTAGTAGCTGAAGGTTACACTTCAATAGAAGATATTCAGCAAGCTTCTTCAGATGATTTATCTAATATTGATGGATTTGATGAAAATGTTGCAAAAGAATTAAAAGAACGTGCATCAGAATATATTGATAAAGAAAAATTAGAAATCTCAAAAAAACTTAAAGAACTAGGAGTTGAGGAGAATTTAATAAATTTTAAAGGCCTTACACCAGGTATGCTGATTACTCTTGGAGAACAAAATATTAAGTTATTAAAAGATTTTGCTGATTTGGCTTCTGATGAACTTATTGGTGGATATGATGAGATAAAAGGAAAAAAAGTAAAAATTAAAGGTTATTTAGAAGACTTTGCTCTTTCAAGAAAAGAAGCTGACGAACTTATTATGAATGCGAGGGGTATAGTCTTTAACGACAATATATGACAGATGATAAAACAAAAAGAAAGAAACTAACTTTATCTTCAAGCGCTTCACCTAAAAGTTTAGATAATTTAAGTTTAGCTAGAGAAAAAAATAAAAAATCTGTACTTATTGAAAAAAAAGTACCAAGAAGAAGAAATCAACCTGGGAGTTTTTTTAACAATAAAAAAACTATTACTAAAAATAAGCCTTCATTCCAAAAAGAAGATAATACAGAAGAAGTTCAAAAAAGACCTGCATTTTTAAAAAGTTTTGAAATAAGAAGATTGGCAGAACAAAAAGCCACAAAAAGAATTAATCCAGCAAATAAAACTAAAGATAGCGATAAATCAAAATTATTTGATAAAAAAAGAGAATATAAGCTAACTTTATCTAGAGCATTAAACGAAGAAGAGCCAGGCGCAAAAGAAAGAAGCTTAGCATCAATAAGAAGAGCTAGATTAAAAGAAAAAAAAGATCAAAATCAAAACAACTTAAGTGACAGTCTGGGAAAAGTTATAAGAGAAGTAAATATCCCCCAAGTAATTACTATACAAGAATTATCAAATAGAATGGCTGAACAAGCCAGCAATATAATCAAACATCTTTTAGGCATGGGAGTTAAATCTACAATTAATCATCAAATAGATGCAGATACAGCAGAATATTTAGTTAAAGAGTTTGGGCACAAACCAATTAGAGAAAAAAAACCAGATCTAGTTATAAAAAAAGCTGATAAAATAAAATCAAATTTATTTAAAAAAAGGCCTCCAATTGTAACTGTTATGGGCCACGTAGATCATGGAAAAACTTCAATTTTAGATGCAATGAGAGGTGCTGATATTGTTTCCCAAGAACATGGTGGGATAACACAACATATAGGAGCTTATCAAGTTCAACTAAAGGATAATGAATTAATAACTTTTATAGATACACCAGGACATGCAGCTTTTACGGAGATGAGAGCAAGAGGTTCTAAAGTAACAGATATAGTCGTGCTTGTAGTTGCTGCAGATGATGGGATTAAACCACAAACTATTGAAGCAATTAATCACTCTAAAGCAGCAAAAGTTCCAATAGTCGTTGCTATAAATAAATGTGATTTGCCTGGTGCAGATCCAACAAAAATAAGAAATCAACTTCTCGAACACGAACTAATTGCTGAAGAATTAAATGGAGATATATTAACTGCTGAAGTTTCAGCCAAAACTAAAAAAAATTTGGATAAACTAAAAGAGCAAATTTTTTTACAAGCTGAAATTTTAGAGTTAAAAGCTGATTTTGAAGATAAGGCAACTGGAATAGTTATTGAATCAAAGGTGGATAAAGGACGCGGTGCAGTTTCAACAGTTTTGATAACAAATGGTAAATTAAAAAAAGGCGATTTTTTTGTAAGCGGAGGTGTTTGGGGTAAAGTTAGAGCAATGATAAATTTTAAAGGTCAAAATATTGAAACAGCAACTCCATCTACACCAGTTGAAATACTAGGTATAAATGGAAACGCTTTATCAGGTGATGATTTTGTTGTTGTTGAATCTGAATCAAAAGCTAAAGAAATAAATAAATACAGACTAGAAAATAGTCAAACTTCTAATAAACTAAATCCAATCTCAGTTGAATCAGCTTTTGATGATTCTACTAAAACAAAAGAGCTACCAATTATAATAAAAGCTGATGTTCATGGTTCAAGTGAGGCATTAAAAACCATGATAAATAAGATTAAACATGATGAAGTAAAACCAAAAATTATTTTATCAGATACTGGCTTGATATCTGAAACAGATGTTTCGTTAGCTAAAGCTTCCAATGCAATTTTAATAGCATTTAATATAAAACCTAGCAAAGAGGCAAAAAATCTTGCAGAAAATTATAAAATGAAGATTAATTATTTTAATGTAATTTATGAAGTGCTTGATTTTATAAATTCTGCTTTATCAGGTTTATTAAAACCTATTGAAGAAGAAGAAATTATAGGTTCGGCAGAAGTTTTAGAAATATTTAAGGTTTCAAAAATTGGAAAAGTAGCAGGCTCTAAAGTATTAGATGGTGAAATTATAACAAATACTGGTGCGAGATTAATCAGAGATGGAAGCGTTTTATATACAGGCTTTATAAAAAGTATTTTTAGAGAAAAAAATGCTGCAAAACAAGTTGCCGCAGGTCTTGAATGTGGAATTACTTTAAAAGATTTTGCAGATTTTAAAAAAAAGGATGTGATTGAGGTTTACAAAGTAACAAAAACTGAGAGAAGTTTATAATGGGCAAGAATAATTTAGTAGTTTCCCAACGTCAGCTAAGGGTAGGAGAATTGGTCAGGCAATCTTTAGGTATTATCTTCTTGAAAGACGAGGCAAAACTACCAAATTTTGATACAAAAAATATTACTGTCACTGAGGTTAGAATGAGCGCAGATTTGAAAAGTGCAAGAGCATATGTACTCCCTATAGGAGGCAGGGATGCAGATAAAGCAATTAGTGTCTTGACGGAGTTTTCACATCTTGTTAGAAAGGCTTTATCAAAGAAGCTTGATATAAAATTCCTTCCTCGCGTATATTTTATCAAGGATGATTCATTTGATTATGCAGAAAAAATTGAAAGATTAATACAACAAAATAAATAGATATGACAAAAAAAAATGAAATAATTAAATCTCTAAGCTTACACGATAGTGATACAGGTTCTTCACAAGTGCAGATAGGGTTATTAAGTGAAAAAATAAAAAAAATTTCAAAACATTTTGAAACAAATAAAAAAGATAAACACTCTTCAAGAGGATTATTAAAAGCAGTAAATCAAAGAAAGCAACTCTTAAAATATCTTAAGAAAAAAGATGAAGAGTCTTATAATAAAGTAATATCAAAATTAAAGTTAAGAAAGTAAACAAATGTTTAAAGTATCAAAACAAGAAGTAGAAGTTGAAGGAAAAAAAATAATTTTAGAAACAGGTAAAATTGCAAGACAAGCAGATGGAGCTATTATTGCTTCTTGTGGAGAAACAGTTGTTATAGCAACAGCAGTTGGAGCAAAAAAAGTAAATCCAGATGTAGATTATTTTCCACTTCAAGTAAGCTACCAAGAAAAATATTATGCTGCAGGAAAAATTCCTGGAGGATATTTTAAAAGAGAAGCAAGGCCCAGTGAAGCTGAGACTTTAATCTCTAGATTAATAGACAGACCGATTAGACCTTTGTTTCCTGAAGAGTTTAGAAATGAAGTACAAGTATTACCAACTGTACTTTCTTATGATGGTGTTAATGAACCAGACGTATTATCTATAATTGCTTGCTCGGCAGCCTTAGCAATATCTGGAATGCCTTTCCAAGGTCCTGTGGGTGCTTCTAGAGTGGGATACATAGATGACAAGTATGTTTTAAATCCTTCAAAAGAAGAAATAGAAAAGTCAAAACTAGATTTAATAGTTGCTGGAACTAAAGATGCAGTTTTAATGGTTGAGTCAGAAGCCTCAGGTTTATCTGAAAAAATAATGCTAGATGCTGTTAAATTTGGTCATGAAAAATTTGTTCCTGTAATTGAGGCAATTGAAAAATTAGTTAAAGAATGTGGAAAAGATCAATGGATTGTTGAAAAGAAAGACCTTTCTAAATTAGAAAAGAAAATTTCTGATAGTTTTAATGAAGATTTAAAAAAAGCATTTTCAATTAAAGATAAACAAGAAAGATCTAATTTAATTTCTGAAGTTACGACTAAGTGTAAAGATATGTTTAAAGATGATGAAATTTACTCTGATTTAGATGTTTCAATGACATTAAAAAAAGTTGAAAAAAATATTGTTAGAACTGATATTTTAAAAAATAAATCTAGAATAGATGGCCGTTCTTTAACAGACGTAAGACAGATTGACTGTCAGGTAGGAGTTTTGCCAAGAACACATGGTTCTGCTTTATTCACAAGAGGAGAAACCCAAGCATTGGTTACTTTAACTTTAGGAACTTCTGAAGATGAACAAAGAGTAGAAAGTCTTAATGGATTAAAACGTAATAGATTTATGCTTCACTATAATTTTCCTCCTTTTTCTGTTGGAGAAACAGGAAGAATTGGAACTGGTAGAAGAGAAATTGGTCATGGTAAATTAGCTTGGAGAGCTCTTAATTCTTCATTGCCAGAGCAAGAAAAATTTCCTTATACTTATAGAATTGTATCTGAGATTACTGAGTCAAATGGTTCATCTTCTATGGCAACTGTTTGTGGAGGTTCATTAGCATTAATGGACGCAGGTGTTCCTATGAAAGCTCCTGTTGCTGGTATTGCTATGGGTTTAATTAAAGAAGGTAAAGATTTTTCAGTTCTTTCAGATATTTTAGGAGATGAAGATCACCTGGGAGATATGGATTTTAAAGTTGCTGGAACTAAAGATGGCATAACTTCTTTACAGATGGATATTAAAATTACTGGAATAACATTTGAAATAATGGATCAAGCATTGTCACAAGCCAAAGATGGAAGAATTCATATTTTAGATGA
Source organism: Candidatus Pelagibacter sp. (assembly GCA_002689925.1). GTDB lineage: Bacteria > Pseudomonadota > Alphaproteobacteria > Pelagibacterales > Pelagibacteraceae. Next base: position 67,034 of record NZIO01000048.1, on the reverse strand, counting down.
GATGGCAAAAGCTTTAACTGGTTCAAGAGAAAGTGTTTCTAAATATACTCCTAAAATTGAAACAGTCATGGTTGATAAAAAAGATATTGCAGCAGTTATTGGAAAAGGTGGAGCAACAATTAGAGAAATTGTTGAGTTATCAGGAGCAAAAGTAGATGTAAAAGACACAGGCGAAGTAACTGTAGCTGCCCCTGATGAAGAATCTAGAAACAAAGCAATGAACATGATCAAAGATATTATTGCAAAGCCTGAAATGAATAAAATTTATAAAGGCAAAGTAATGAAGATTATGGAGTTTGGAGCTTTTGTAAACTTCCTAGGTAAACAAGACGGTCTTGTTCATATCTCAGAGCTAGCAGCCAAAAGAGTAGAAAAAGTCAGAGATGTTGTAAAAGAAGGTGATGAAGTTACGGTTAAAGTAATTGGTTTTGACAGAGGTAAAGTTAAACTATCCATGAAACAAGCAACAGCTTAATAAGCTAAGTTATAATTCAATATTTTAAATAATTTAAATTTCATATTCAAAATTCTGTGTTTCTTCATTTACTTGAATTTCAAATGCACCATTATTTAAATGAAAATTTCTAGCCATTTTTGTTAGCGGAGATAGAGTAACTAATCTATTTAAATGATTAGATTGCTTAATCATTTTAAATACTTCTTTAACAATTAGTTTACCTCCACCTTTTTTTTTGGACCAAATTGTATAAGCAATAGCAATTTGTCCAATTTTTTGATCTCTGTGAGCACTTTTTAAAAATGCGTCTCTAGTCATTAAATCTAACTCTCTAACTGTTTTTGGAATTTCATTCGTAAAACCAAAACACATAACCGCACATATCTCATTTTTATATTTTACTCCGTATATTTTTCTTCCATAACTTGTTCTAAAGTTGTTATCTAGTTCTGGTCTAACAGGGTCTTCAGTTGTATTACATTCACTTAAAATTACTAACTCTGCTCCTTTAACCCAATCAAAAAAATTATTTATTTCTTTTTTTATAATTTGTTTATTTTTCCTAATTCTGGCTTTTATTCTTGGGTTAAAATTTCTGATAATATTTTTATTCATTTAATTATTAAATATTATACTTAAGTGAATGATTTTATGAATGTGCAAAGTTTGCATATCAGATAATTAAATAATGTGATTTTAAATAAGTTAGGATTATTAAATTTTTTAAGTAATATTCTTTGGATCAGGCATTCCTACTTTATTATATCCAGCATCCACATAGTGAATTTCACCAGTAACACCAGCAGAAAGGTCACTTAACATATATAAAGCTGAATTTCCTACATCATGAATATCAATATTTCTTTTTAAGAAAGAATGATCTTCATTCCATTTATATAGAAATTTTGCATCTCCAATTGCGGAAGCAGCTAGGGTTTTTATTGGTCCTGCGCTTATTGCATTTACTCTTATTCCTTTTGTTCCGAGATCTCTGGCCAGGTATTTTACACTTGACTCAAGCGCTGATTTACACACACCCATTACGTTATAATTTGGAATAGCCTTAGTAGACTCGTATGTTAAAGTTAACATACTACCACCTTTTTTCAAAATTTTAGAAGCTTCTTTAGCAACTTCAGTAAATGAAAAACATGAAATTAACATGCTTCTTAAAAAATTTTCTCTAGTTGTATTTAAATATTCACCTGACAATTCTGATTTATCTGAAAAAGCAACCGCATGAACTACAAAATCAATTTGTCCCCATTGTGATTTAATATCTTCAAAAAGTTTTATCACTTCTTCTTTTTTTTCAACATCACAACTGAATGTAACTTTAGAATTTAATTTTTCTGCTAAAGGAATTACCCTTTTTTTTAATGCTTCACCTAAATAAGTGAATGAGAGCTCTGCTCCGGCCTCTGCTAATTTTTGCGAAATACCCCAAGCGATAGATCTTTCATTGGCAACGCCCATGATCAATCCTCTTTTACCCTTCATTAAACTCATTTAAACCTTTTCAAAAACTAATGTTGCGTTTGTGCCACCAAATCCAAAGCTATTAGACATTATAGAATTTAGTTTTACATCTTTTTCTACTTTTGTAACTATTGGAAATTTTTTTGCTTCATCTGCAATATCATTTATATTAATTGATGCTGATATAAAGTTATTTTTCATCATAATTAAACTATATATTGCTTCATGTACTGATGTTGCTCCTAAAGAATGACCTGAAAGAGATTTTGTCGAACTTATTTTGGGTACATAATCTTTAAAAACTTCTCCAACTGCATTTAATTCTGTAATATCACCTACAGGAGTAGAAGTTCCATGAGTATTAATATAGTCAATCTTGTTTTTACTAGTACTTAAAGCCATTTGCATACATCTTACTGCGCCTTCTCCTGATGGAGCAACCATATCATAACCATCTGAAGTAGCTCCATATCCTGTAAGTTCTGCATAAATATTAGCTCCTCTAGCTTTAGCATATTCGTATTCTTCCAAAACTACTACCCCACCACCACCGGATATTACAAAACCATCTCTAGTTTTATCGTAAGGTCTTGAAGCTTTTTCTGGGGTATCGTTATATTTAGAAGACAAAGCTGTCATAGCGTCAAACATTGCTGTCATAGCAAAATGAACTTCATCACTTCCACCCGCAAACATTACTTTTTGTTTTCCAAGCTGGATAAGTTCCATAGCATTTCCAATACAATGACCACTTGTTGCACATGCTGAACTTATCGTATAGTTAACTCCTTTAATTTTAAAAGGAACTGCCAAAGTAGCTGAAGCAGTACTAGCCATAGTTCTGGGTACTACGAATGGTCCCATTTTTTTTGGGTTTTTTTCACGCGTCTTGTCTGCGGCAAGGATCACATTTTCAATAGAAGGTCCTCCTGATCCCATTACCATTCCTGAATAAACATTACTAACTTCATTTTCATTCAGACCGGAGTCTTTAATTGCTTCTTGCATTGCAATATAATTATAAGCAGATCCAGATCCCATAAATCTTATTACTTTTCTATCAATATAATCTTGAAGATTTATTTTAGGTTTTCCGTGTATATGACTTTTTAGATTATATTCCTTATATTCTTCACAAAAAGAAATTCCAGATTTTGAGTTTAGTAATGATTCCATTACCTCTTTTTGATTATTACCCAAGCATGATACAATCCCAATTCCAGTTATTACAACCCTTTTCATTATTTAAATAATCCCACTTTTAAATTTTCAGCTTCATATATTAATTTATCATCAGCTAATAACTTTCCATCAGCTAGGCCTACTGTGGCACCTTCTTTTTTTAAAATTCTTTTTATATCAATTTCATAAACAGCTTTTTTATTTTTCTTCAAAACTTCACCTGTAAATTTCACAGAGTTTACACCAAGGGCTCTTCCTTTTCCAGGCTCACCTGTCCAACCTAAAAAGAAACCTACTAGTTGCCACATAGCATCTAAACCAAGACATCCTGGCATCACAGGGTCTTCTTTAAAATGACATTCAAAAAACCATAACTCTGGTTTAATCTCCAGCTCAGCATTTATTTTACCTTTTTTATACTTTCCAGATATTGAGTCTATATTAGTGATTTTATCAAACATTAACATTGGAGGGGACGGAAGTTTAGCATTGCCAGGCCCAAACATCTTACCTTCTGCACATTCAATGAGCTCTGTGTAATTATAATTATTTTTTTTAATCATTAGGTTTTTGCTGAATCTTAAACTAATACTTGATTTAATATAAGAAAAATTATATATTTAATTAGAATTATTATAAAGTAAAAAACTAATAAATTCAATACGTTATGGAAGATAATAAAAAAAACAACTTTAAAAGTATTATTGATAAACTGAGATCAAGCGGCTTGAGACCTACAAGGCAAAGGCTGTTAATTTGTAAAGTTTTATTTGGTGAGAACAAAGACTTTCATTTTACTGCTGAAGATCTTGATAAAATAATTAAGAATAATAATGAAGCAAAAATATCTTTAGCCACAATATATAATACCCTTCATTCTTTAAAAAAGTGTGGCTATTTAAACGAGGTATCAATAAGTGGAAACAAAACATATTTTGATACTAACACAACTTCACACCATCATTTTTTCGATGAGGCTAATAATTCTCTAACAGATATTTCAGAAAATGAAGTTGAAATAAAAAAAATTCCTATAGCACCTAAAGGAAAAAAAATTAAAACGGCTCAAGTCTTGATTAGACTTGAAAATGATAATCATAATCAAAATTAATACATTAATATCAATAAGTTAAAACTTTAATTATAATAACTCTAAAGTATTGACATTATTTAGTATTAAACTATATCTATATTAATAATATTTCATTTAAAAAAGGAGAAATAATGTCATTAAAAGGAAGTAAAACAGAAGAGAACTTAAAGGCAGCATTTGCCGGAGAAAGCCAAGCTAATAGAAGATATTTATATTTTGCACAAAAAGCTGATGTAGAAGGATATAATGATGTAGCCTCAGTATTTAGATCTACTGCAGAAGGTGAAACTGGTCATGCTCATGGACATTTAGAATACTTGGAAGAAGTTGGTGACCCAGCAACAGGCAAGCCTATTGGAGAAACTAAAGATAACCTAGCTTCAGCAGTAGCAGGCGAAACTCATGAGTATACAGACATGTACCCAGGAATGGCAAAAACAGCTAGAGATGAAGGCTTTGAGGAGATTGCTGATTGGTTTGAAACTCTTGCTAAAGCTGAAAAATCTCATGCTGGTAAATTTCAAAAAACACTCGAGTCAATTAAGTAAAAAATCAATTTATGGTGGAGGAAACTCCACCAAAATCTAATATAATTAATAAATGAATAAAGAAGGTAGTACTCAAGCACCAACAAGACATCCTATAGAATTTAATCATCCTGATTTTCTGGATATAAAAAAATTAGATGATGAAATGAGAAGAGTATTTGATGTATGTCACGGATGTAGAAGATGTTTTAATTTATGTGACTCATTCCCTAAACTTTTTGACATGATAGATGAATCAAAAGAAGAAAATGTTGAGAGTCTTAATAGCAAGCAGTTTCCAGCAGTAGTAGATTCTTGCACACTTTGTGATATGTGTTTTATGACAAAATGTCCTTATGTTCCGCCTCATGAATTTAATATTGATTTTCCTCATTTAATGTTGAGATACAGAACACTTCAAAAAAAACAAAATAAATTACCATTCATTCCTGCGCAATTAGCAAGAATGGATAGAAATTCAAAAATAGGAATTAAATTTTCAAAAATAATTAATTATATTACAAATACTAAAAATAAGTTTATACGAAAAATTTTAGAATTTATTATAAAAATAGATTTTAGAGCTAAACTTCCAAAATATAACTCAGAAACTTTTGAAAATTATTTTAAAAATAATAATAATAAAATTTTAGTACAGAACCCAAATAAAGAGAGAAAAGTTATTATTTATTCAACTTGTTTTGTAAATTTTAATAAAAAAAATACTGGAATTGCAGCTCTTAAAGTTTTAAAAAAAAATGGAGTAACGGTCGAACATGCCTATCCAGGGTGTTGTGGCATGCCCTATTTAGAACAAGCAGATTTAACAAAAGTTATTGATCAAGCAAAGAAAGTTTCAAAAAATTTATTAGAGTGGGTTGAAAAAGGATATAGAGTTGTCACTTTAACGGCAAGCTGTGGTTTAATGTTAAAGTTTGAATGGCCGCTTTTACTTCCTAATGATGAAAATATAAAAAGACTATCAAAAAATACTAGTGATATAGATGAATATATAGTTGATATTGCAGAAAAAGAAGGTCTAGCAGAGGGTTTAAAGGAAATAGATGGAGGTGTTACAGTTCATAATGCCTGTCATGCACGAGCACAAAATATGGGAATAAAAGCTCGAGATATGCTTAAACTTATTCCGAATGTTAAATTAGATGTTGTTGAAAGATGCGCTGGTCATGGTGGTACTTTTGGTATTATGAAAAATACCCATGATCTTGCTAGAAAAGTAGGTCAGCCAACTGCTAGACAAATTAAAAATAAAAAAAATAAATACATGGCATCAGATTGCCCTTTAGCCGGAAAACATTTAGATCAATTATCTGTAGATACAAACATTGTTCATGATGAGGCATTACATCCTATCGAAATTTTAGCTAAATCTTATAAACTATGATTATGAATAAATTTGCAAAAGAAATAACCAAAGCAGACTTAATTTCATTTGAAGAGTATTCTAAAAATAGAAAAACTCTTAGAAAAGAAATAGTTAATTATAAAAGAAATAGAAGAGTTTCATTAGGTCCGTATGCTAATTTTTATTTTGAATCTTACAAAACAATGAAAGCTCAAATACAAGAAATGCTTTATATTGAAAAAGGTGGAGATGAACAATTAAAAGATGAACTAGCTGCTTATAATCCTCTGGTACCAAATGGTAAAGAACTAGTTGCTACTTTAATGTTTGAAATAGATAATCCTCTTATTAGAACAGAATTTTTAAATAAAATAGGAGGAATAGAAAATAAGATATTTTTTAAAGTAGGAAATCAAAAGATACAATCAATTCCAGAAAATGATGTTGACAGGACTTCAGCTGAAGGAAAAGCTTCATCAGTTCAATTTGTACATTTTAAATTTACAGATGATCAAATAGCAAGTTTTAAAAATTTAGAAAATGAAGTGTTAATTGGAATTGATCATAATGTTTATAATCATACTGTCACACTATCATCAGAAGTAAAAAAAAACTTATTAGAGGATTTTAATTAAATTCGTCCCCATAATGCTTTTTTTTTAACCCATCCAACATATTCATCAACTCCTACCTTGCACCAAACCTTTTTACATTTTTTAATAATTAATATTTTACCTTTTGAAATTTTTGCTAGCGGCTCAGAATAAATAGTTGAATTTTTAAATAACAGAGAATTATCTTTTATATTTATTGCAGTTTTCTTTTTTGACAGTTGAGAAATATGTATCCATCCTTCATTATTTTCAAAATCTTTTATTTTTCTAAAATTATTCCAACTATCTAGTACTAATAAAGGTAAATATTTTTTTTTATAAATATATTTTACTGGATATTCAAAAGAATGACCTTGTCTGACAAAAACTTTATCTTTTTTTAATGATAAAAATTTTTTTTCTTCTAATGCAATTGATATATTTTGAAAAAGAAAAAGTATTATAAAAATCAAAAATAATTGACCTTTATAATTTATTTTTTTTATTTGTATTTTGAACATTCTATACATTGGTGATTTTTATTTAATTTGATTTTTCTAAAATTTAATTTCAGAGAATCTATTATGAGGATGTTTCCACAAAGTGTTTTACCAATACCCAATATTTCTTTAATAATTTCATTTGCTTGAATTGAACCTATTGTTCCCGCTAAAGACCCTATTATACCTTCATAATCGCAGTTTTCATCTATTCCTACAGGTATATCTGGTATAAAACATCTTAGGCAAGGTGAATTTTTAAAATTTTTGAAGTTAAAAGTGTATATATGTCCTTCGAACTTGCTGATAGCACCAACGATGAGTATTTTTTTATTTATTAAACTATAACTATTTAATAAAAATCTTGTCTCAAAATTATCGCTAGCATCAGCTATTATATCAAAGTTTTTTGCTATTTTATTAATATTTAAATGATTTAACTTTTTATTAAATTCATAAATTTTAATATCTGGATTAATTTTTTTTAATTTTTTAAGTGCTGATGAAGTTTTGCTTTTATTAATATCTGAATTATTAAAAAGAATTTGTCTTTGTAAGTTAGATAAGTTGACTTTATCAAAGTCTACAATTCCAATATTACCTACACCTGCAGCAGCTAAATAAATTGATATAGGTGAGCCCAATCCTCCCATTCCAACAATTAAAACTTTAGAGTTCAAAATTTTTTTTTGACCAACAGGCCCTATATTCTTCAAAATAATCTGTCTTGAATATTTATCTAACTGTTTATTAGTAAGTTTCATTGTCTTTAAATATAAAATTAAATTTTTTTAGTTTAAGTGACTAATGACTCTATCAACTATTTCATCTGAAATAGTAGATTTTTTTTTTAAGTGTAGTATTTCATTATCAATTTTTGAATTTTTATAGAAAATTGTTACTTCATTAAAATCAGAATTAAAGCCAATATTTTTATTTGAAACATCATTACCTATAATCCAATCACAATTTTTTTCCATTAATTTTTTTTTTGCGTTAGTTGTCAAATCATTTGTTTCAGCTGCAAAACCTATAACAAGTTTAGGTCTTAAAGAATTATGATTTGAAATATAATTTAAAATATCAATATTTTTTTCTAAATCCAAATTAATATATTCTTGTTTTTTTATTTTTTGTTTTTTTTCTTCTTTGATTTTATAGTCTGCTACAGCAGCAGCAAATATTGCAACGTCTACAGGTAAATTATTTTGTGCTGCTTTAAACATTTGGTCTGCTGTTTCAACATTTATTAGATTGATATTGTTATCAATTTCTAAATTTGTAGGTCCTGATATAAGTGTAGTTTCAAAACCTTTTTTTGATAATGATTTTGCTAATTCAAATCCTTGTTTACCACTTGACTTGTTAGATATAAATCTGACTGGATCAATATATTCATATGTTGGTCCCGCTGTTACGAGTGCTTTAAATTTTTTATTCTTATTTAGATCAAAAAAATAATTTTCAATTTCTTTAACAATTTTGATTGGATCGGTCATTTTTCCTTCTCCAAATTCTCCACAAGCCATATCTCCAATTTCTGGGCCTATTAGTTTGTAGCCATATTCTTTTAATTTTTTAAGATTTTCTTTAGTTGATTTATTTTCCCACATTCTAACATTCATGGCAGGTGATAAAAAAATTTTTTTATCAGACGCAAGCATAACTGTTGAAGCCAAATCATCTGTGGATCCATTACTTAATTTTGAAATTGTATTAGCTGTAGCTGGAGCAACAAGAATTAAATCTGACCACCTAGAAAGAGATATATGGTCCATTTCAGCTTCATTTTGAGGGTTAAATAGATCATCATAAACCTTTTCTTTAGATAGTGAAGCAACTGACAAAGGTGTAACAAACTCTTTAGCACTTTTAGTTAAAATTGTTTTAACCTCGGCACCTTTTTTTTTAAATAAGCGAATTATTTCTAAACTTTTATATGCTGAAATTCCCCCACATATAATTAAAAGTATTTTTTTTTCTAATAAATTATTCATTTTCTAAATTAAAATACTAATAGCAGCAAAATTACAAGCAATAAAAAACCAATAATTGACTGGTTTCTAAAAGAAAGCATTTCTTTTTTCTTTTCATTTAAAGCAGTATATGAATTTGAATTTTGTGGTATTTGACCACTTGCTAAAAATGTTAAAGCTTGGTTAGCTTTATCCATTACTTCAGGGAATTCAGGTAATCTTTTTAATACCTCAGTAGTACTTTTTAATGTATCTGAAAAAGAATTTATTGGATCTTTTGTTTCTTTTAACCAACTTTCTAAAACTGGCTTTGAAGCTACCCATATGTTTGTATTTGGGTTAAGTTTTCTTGCAACACCTTCAACAACTACCATTGTTTTTTGCAACATTAATAGTTGTGGCTGAGTTTGCATATTGAATTTTTCAGTAACATCAAAAAGTTGTTTTAATAGTTTGCTTCCAGATATATCTTTAACAGATTGTCCAAAAATTGGCTCACCTATAGATCTTAAAGCTTGGGCTAAGTCGTCTACAGGAACATTTTTTGGAACAAGTCCTGCTAAAAGATGAACTTCTGCAACTTTTTTATAATCTCTTTGTATAAAACCAAATAATATTTCGGCCAAAAATCTTTTATTCAATTTATCAAGTCTACCCATAATACCAAAATCAATAGGAACAATTTTTCCATCTTTATCTATAAAAATATTTCCTTGATGCATATCTGCGTGAAAAAAACCATCTCTTACGGCATGTTTCAAAAAATTTTGAATTATATCATTTGCAAGTTTATTCGTATCAATATTTTTATTTTCTAAAGCTTCAGTTTCTCTAATAGAAATACCTTCAACCCAATCAAGCGTCATAACATTCTCACTTGTATAGTTCCAGTAAATTTCAGGTACCTTAAACCCAATATCATTTTTGGTATTCTCTGCATATTCATTGGCAGCCGCTGCTTCAAATCTTAAGTCCATTTCAAGGTTAGTAATTTCTTTAAGTAAAAAAACTACCTCAATTAATTTTAGTCTTTTTGATTTTTTTATTAAAGATTCAATTATAAAAGCAAAAAGCATTAGAGAATCTATTTCTTCATTAAAAATTTTTTTTATATTGGGTCTTAAAATTTTTATAGCTACTTCTTTTATTTTTCCATTGTGATTAATTTTTGCTTTATGAACTTGAGCTATTGAAGCAGCTGCAACAGGTTCACTTAAATTAATTATGGAATTAAAGGCTTCTTCTCCTAGATCCTTTTTAATTATATTTTTTGCTTCTGATAAAGAAAATGGAGGAAGTTTATCTTGGAGAGTTTCTAGTTGTTTAGATAAATCCTCACCTATTATATCAGGCCTTGTTGCCAAAAATTGTCCAAGTTTAATAAAAGTTGTTCCCATACTCTGTAGTGCATTAGAAAGGTTTTTCTTTTCATCTCTATTAAAAGTATTTTCTTTTTCAGTTGAAAAAGAAAAAGATAAAATTTGAAAAAAAATTTTAATAACTGTTGGTGGTTTATGAAACTTAGAAAAAATATTTAAAACATCTGATTTTGCTAATTTTCTTCCAATTTTAAACAAAATTAATAGTTTTATTAACATTAAATTTTCCACCCTGAATGAATTGCAGCTATTCCACCAGAAAGATTTCTATAACTGACATTTTCAAATTTTGAATCCTTGATTTTTTCCATTAATTCGTTTTGATTATAAAAGTCTTTAATACTTTTAACTAAATAATCATATGGATCAGAACTTCCAACAACTAATTTACCAACTTTGGGAATTAGTTTTGAATAAATTTGATAAAAATTTTCCAATATTTCATTCTCAACTTTAGAAAATTCTAAGCAAACAAATCTACCCCCTGGTTTTAAAACTCTATAAGCTTCTTTCAAACATAAATTAATATTTACAACATTTCTTATTCCAAAACTTATTGTATAATAATCAAAAAAATTATTTTTAAACTTAAGTTTTTCAGCAGGGCATTGAATCCACTTAATATTTTTAGTCATAATATTTTTTTTTTTACCAGCATTTATCATACTAGAATTACTGTCCACACAATATGCTGTACCTTTAAAATTTGTTCTTTTTAAGTATAGTTTTGCAATGTCCCCTGTTCCAGTAGCTACGTCTATTAGTTTTGTATCTACATTTGGGCCTAGCCAGTCAATTAGTTTTTTTTTCCAAATATGATGTATACCTAACGACATCAAATTATTCATAAAATCATATTTATCTGAGACTTTATTAAAAACTTGTTTTACAATATATTCTTTATTTAAGATTTTATAATTCATAAAATTTAATTAATCATATGTATATGATAACTACAATAAGTATATAATATTTTATGCCAGAGTTACCAGAAGTTGAAGTGTTAAAATTGTCTTTATCAAGGTTTATTAATAAAGCTACTATTAAAAAGGTAGAAATATTAAATAAAAATTTAAGATATAAAATTAGCTCTAGTTTGATAAAAAAATTAGAAGGAAAAAAAATTCTTAAAATAACTAGAAGAGCAAAATATATAATTATTCATTTTGAAAATTTTTTTTTATTATTACATCTAGGTATGACAGGATTAGTTTTTTTTAGAAAACTTAAAAATATTAAAAAAATTAAAACAAGCTTTTATTATGAAAAAAATGAAATCAAAAAAAAACACAACCATTTAAGTATTTATTTTACCAATGGATTAGTTATGATTTATAATGATGTAAGAAAATTCGGTTATATAAAATTATTAAAAAAAATAAGCGATAAACCTTTTTCAAAATTAGGACCAGAACCGTTAAGCAAATCTTTTAATTGTAACTATTTTAATAAAAAGAAAAAAAATATAAAAAAAAATATAAAAAATCTTCTACTTGATCAAAACTTTGTAAGCGGATTAGGAAATATATATGTTAATGAAGTTTTGTTTCAATCTAAGTTAAGTCCCTATGTAACATCTAAAAAAATTAATAAAATTAAGGTTGTTTTAATTATCAAATTTATTAAAAAGATTATTAAAGATGCTATAAAAAAAGGAGGCTCTTCGATCAAAAATTATAAGCATTCCGATGGAAAATCTGGCAAATATCAAGATTCATTTAAAGTTTATGGAAGAAAAGGGCTGCCGTGCATTAAAAAAGGCTGTAATGCGTTGATTCAAAGAGCTTTTATAGGCCAAAGGTCAAGTTTTTTTTGTCCAAAATGTCAAAGGTAGATATTTATTGACCCTTTATTAACTAAAAGTTATAAAGTCATTCTTTTATGCCAAATACTAAATCAGCTATTAGACGTGTTCGAAGAGTTAAGTTGCAAACAGCAGTAAATAGAATAAGAAAAAGCAAATATAAATCTGTAATTAAAAAAGCTAACGATTTAATTAATAAGAAAGATAAAAAAGCATTAATTAAATTTTTGCCAGAATTCAACTCTGAGCTAATGAAAGCAAGCAAGACGGGTATAATTAAAAAAAATACATCATCACGAATAGTTTCTAGAGTTACAAAAAAAATAAGTAAATTAAAGTAATCAAAATAAATCAATTCTAAGTTGATCAAATCTTAATCTCTGCTCTTCTCAGTTGTTATTTGATCTATATAAGAATTGTTTTAATTAAAATAAATTTTATATACCTACTAATATTAAATTTTTTCAAAATAAACTAAATATAGTTTTATCTACTTATAAGTTGAAACACTTATAAAGTTAAAAATAATACTATAAATAGAATTCAAATTTTTTAAAAAAATTTTGAAAAATTATTTATTAAAATGCAACCAGAATTTTAAAAATATAATTTTTTAATTAAAAAAAAAAAAGTTTATCTTGCATATACTGATTAAAAAAATTAAAACTATATTTCAAAAAAAATCAAATGAAAAAAATTGAAAACTTAAAACAAAATCTGCAAGATGGTAATGAAGAAAATTTTTTAAACTGGCAAGATATTTTACAAAAATTAAAAAAAAATTTTGGTAATGATATTTACGAAAGCTGGATAAAAAACATTAATTTAAAAAAAGAATATAATCATTATTTGATTTTAGCTGTACCCACTCGTTTTATTCGTGATTGGGTAGTTTCTAGATATGCTGATAAAATCTTAGATGTAATAAAAGAAAATAAAGAAACGATAACAAGAATTGAATTTGCAATAGAGCCTATTGACATTAAGTCATATGAAAATAGTATTTCTAATTCAAGTAATCAAAGAGGCAATAATTTAAACAATATTACTCCAATAGAGTATTCAATTGTTAATTATAGCCGACTGGATAATAATAAGAGCTTTGAAAATTTTGTACTTGGTGATAGCAATAAATTAGCTTTTACAGCAGCCAAAAAGGTATGTGAAAATTTTACTCATTATAATCCTTTATTCATTTATGGTGGGGTTGGTATGGGAAAGACACATTTATTAAACTCTATTGGTCTAAGCATGAAGGAGAGATTTAATGTAATGTTTATTTCTGCCGAAAGATTTATGTATCATTTTATTAAGTCAATAAAAAATAAAGAAATGGTTAAGTTTAAAGATTTTTTTAGAAAAGCAGATGTATTTATTATTGATGATATACAGTTTGTGCGAGGCAAAGAAGTTATGCAAGAAGAGTTTTTTCATACTTTTAATGATTTGATTGATAAAGGCTCTCAAATAGTTGTATCTTCTGATAGAGCCCCAGCTAATCTAGATAGAATACAAGAAAGAATAAAATCTAGATTATCAGGTGGATTGGTTGTAGATATTCAACCAGCAGATTTTAATTTAAGACTTGCTATAATTAAAAATAAATTGGCTGAAGTTAAAAAAAACTATCCAGATACTATAGATCTAGATGAAGATATACTTGCTTTTTTAGCAACAAAAATAAGAGTTAATACAAGAGAAACAATAGGCGCTTTAAATAGAATTTTAGCTTTTAGTAGAATTTATAAAAAATCACCAAATATTTCTGAGTGTAAAACAATTTTAAAAGATGTTGTGGAGTCAAATATAAATTATATAAATATTGAAAAAATTCAAACAACAGTTGCCTCTCACTTTAAAATTAATATTAAAGAAATGTTATCTGCTAAAAGATCGAGATTTTTGGTTAGACCAAGGCAAATAGCTATGTATTTAGCAAAAAAACATACAACAAAATCATTACCAGAAATAGGTAGAAATTTTTGTGGAAGAGACCATACAACCGTTATTCATGCAGTTAAAACAATAGATAGATTGTTTAAAATAGACCATGAAATGAAAGAAAATATTAATCAAATTGAAAATATTTTTATAAAGTATTAAAATTTGCTATGGAAGTTATCTTAGAACGTGATGTAATTTTAAATTCACTTAATCATATACAAGGAATAATAGAAAAAAAAAATACATTACCTATATTGGCAAATGTTTTAATTGAAGCTTCTGGCTCTAAAGTCAAATTAACAGCAACAGATTTAGACATAATTTTCGTTGAAGAAATAGATACACAAGTAATTGAAGAAGGCTCAACCTCTACATCAGCAGCAATTTTATATGATATAGTTAGAAAATGTTCCGTAAATTCAAAAATTGAAATTAAACTTATAACTGAAAATAAATTACAATTAAAATCAGGAAATTCTAAATTTAATCTTTTATGTTTAAAATCAGAGGATTTTCCACTTTCAAACGAAGATTTTCAAATTGAAGGTATAACCTTTAAATCTGATAATTTAAAAAAAATAATTGATAAAACAAAAATTTCTATTTCAAATGATGAGACAAGGCATTATCTAAGTGGAATTTTTTTTCATAAAACTCAACTAGGAGATAAATTTTATTTTAATGCGATTTCAACAGATAGTCACAGACTTTCAAAAAGCAGCTTTAAAATAGAAAATGATATAGTTTTTGAGCCAATTATATTACCAAGAAAAATTATTTTTATTATTTCATCAATGTTAGAAAACGTATCAAAAGATATAAAAATTTATAATAATAAAGCTAAAATTAAATTTGAGATAAATAATTGTTCTATAATTTCCAAAGTAATTGATGGTAAATTTCCAGACTATACCCAAGTAATACCTAAAGAAAATGTTAAAAATTTGGAAGTAAATCCCAAAGATTTTATAAAATCTGTTGATAGAGTAGCTTCTGTATCTTCAGATAAAAAAGAAGGTGTTAAAATGCAATTATTGAAAGATAATATAAAATTAACTGTGAACAGTCCTAGCAGCGGAGATGGTACAGAATTAGTCCCAGCTAGTTTTAACTCAGATGAAATGTCTATAAGCTTTAATTCTAAATATCTTATGGATGTTGCTTCACAAATGGAAGGTGATAAAATGGTTTTTAATCTTAAAGATACAGGTTCACCAGCTATAATTAAAGACTCATCAGATCCCGATAGTATTTTCGTTATAATGCCAATGAAAATATGATCTTTTTAAGATTATAATTTTAAACAAATTTCTTAAATTGGTAAAAAAATGCTATAATTAATTTTAATTTCAAAAAATAAATACATGAATAATAAAAATTATACAGCAGAATCTATAAAAGTTTTGAAAGGTCTGGAAGCAGTAAGAAAAAGACCTGGAATGTATATTGGTGATACTGATGATGGTACTGGTCTTCACCATATGGTATTTGAAGTAATAGATAATTCCATAGATGAAGCTTTAGCGGGACATTGTAAAAATATATTTTTGTCAATAAATAAAGATGGCTCAATTACTGTTGAAGATGATGGAAGAGGAATTCCAGTTGATTTACATAAAGGAGAAAAAAAATCTGCTGCTGAAGTAATTATGACGCAATTGCACGCTGGAGGTAAATTTGATCATGATTCTTATAAAGTTTCAGGTGGTTTACATGGCGTGGGTGTTTCAGTAGTTAATGCACTTTCAGAAAATTTAAAACTTAATATATTTAAAGATAAATATGAATATTTTATTGAATTCAAAGATGGAAAAGCAATTAAACCTTTAAAAAAGATTGGCAAAACAATTAAAAAAGGAACTCAGATTAATTTTTTACCCTCTAAAGAAGTATTCAGTGCAGTAAAGTTTAGTTCAACAATTCTTCAAAAAAGAATGAGAGAATTAGCATTTTTAAATAAAGGAATAAGCATTACTTTGACTGATAAAACGCCCAGCAAAGAAAAAGTTTTTAAAAATAAGTATGATGGGGGAATACAAGAATTTATTGAATATTTGGATGCAAATAAAAAAAGTTTAATTAATAAAAATGGTAATAACTTATTTAAAAAACCAATCTATTTATCTGGAAATAAAAATAATGTAACAGTAGAGTGTTCAATTACCTGGAACGCTGGTTACTCTGATGATGTATTATCTTTTACAAATAATATTTTTCAAAAAGATGGAGGAACACATTTACTTGGATTTAGAAGTGCCTTAACTAGAGTAGTTAATAAATATATTGCTAGCAATAATCTTTTAAAAAAGAGCAAAGTAATAATTTCTGGAGAAGATACAAAAGAAGGTTTGACAGGTGTATTGTCTATAAAAATGCCGGATCCAAAGTTTTCATCTCAAACAAAAGATAAATTAGTTTCATCAGAGATTAGATTAATTGTTGAAAATCTAATAAGTAATCAGTTATCAACTTGGTTTGATCAGAACCCAAGTGTAGTTAAAATAATTTTAGCAAAAATAATTCAAGCTGCAGTTGCTAGAGACGTCGCTAGAAAAGCAAGAGAAAATGTTAGAAGAAAAGGTTCTTTGGAACTAGCAGGATTACCTGGAAAGCTAGCTGACTGTCAAATAGGAAGTGCAAAAGGGACCGAACTTTTTATTGTAGAGGGAGACTCAGCTGGTGGATCAGCCAAACAAGGAAGAAACAGAGAGAATCAAGCAGTATTACCACTTCGTGGGAAAATACTTAATACTTATGTTGATGTTAATGGAGCAAAAGTTAATGGCTCAGCTCAAGATATGCAAACAAAAGCATTTTCTAAAATGATGTCATCTAATGAAATTGTAACCTTAATAAATGCAATTGGAACAGGCTCTAAGGATTTTAATATTGATAATCTTAGATATGAAAAGATCATAATTATGACAGATGCAGATGTTGATGGCTCTCATATTAGAACTTTACTATTAACATTTTTTAATAACAGTCCATTTCATGAATTGATAGAAAAGGGACACATTTTTTTAGCACAACCACCTTTATATAAAATAAACAAAGGATCTAAATCTATCTATCTAAAAGATGACAAGGATTTAGAAAAATATATTTTAAAATTATTAGAAAAAGATAAAAAAAAGTCTTCTAAAAATTTTGATATTAAAAAGATTTTAGAAGAAGAAAAAACAAAACTTAATATTCAGAGATTTAAAGGACTTGGAGAAATGAACCCCGAGGAACTGTGGAATACTACATTAAACCCAGAAGTAAGAACTTTATTAAAAGTGGAATATTGTAACTCAACAAAAATTAAGTCAAAAAAAGATCAAGATATAATTAAGATATTAATGGGAGATGAAGTTAGCCCAAGAAAAGATTTTATTTTTGAACATGCACTTGAGGTTTCAAATCTAGACGTGTAATTCTAATGCAATTCACAGAGTTATTTACATCCAAAGACAATATTAGGCTAGATAAAAAAACTTTAGTCATATTAAGGTGGATAGCTATAATTGGACAATATTTTACAATAAGCTTTGTTTATTTTATTTTAAATTTTAAGCTTCCTTTTTTTTACTGTTCGTTCATAGTGTTCTTAGGAATAGCAACTAATCTTTTTTTAAATTTTAAAATTAAAAATAATCAATTAAATAATTTAACGGCAACATTTTTTTTATTTTACGATTTGATTCAACTTGCTTTGTTATTATATTTTACAGGTGGTATAACAAATCCTTTTGTAATTTTATTAATCATTCCTGCTATAGTTTCTTCAACTTTTTTATCTTTAAAAAGCACTATAAATTTATCAATTTTTACAGCTATACTCTTAATTTTTTTAACAATAGATCATTATCCTTTGCCATATTTTGAGGGTATACATTTTCATGTGCCAGATTATTATTTATATGCCATCCCTATAGCTATTATTATAGGTTTAGTTTTTTTAACTTATTTTGGTTCTAGATTTGGAATAGAATCAAGAAAACATACAGAAGCATTAAACCGATTAGAACTAGTTATGGCAAAAGAACATGAGTTAGAATCAATAGGTTTGCAAGCTGCAGCAGCAGCTCATTCACTGGGTACACCATTATCTACGATAACAGTCATAGCAAAAGAATTAGAAAAAGAAATAGGGGCTAACACAAAATATTCAAAGGATATAGATTTATTAATAAGCCAAACAAAAAGATGCTCAGAGATTTTAAAAAATATTTCCCAAGATCAACTCAATGAAGATAGCTTCTTGACTAATGCAAGAATTTCAGACTTATTAAATGAAATTGTTAACTCCTTTGATAAAATTTCTACTAAAGCAATATTCTTAGATATAGAAAAAAATAAAATAAATCCAAATATAGCTAAAACTTTAGAAATTACTTATGGCTTAAGAAATTTTATAGGTAATGCAGTTAAATATGGTAATTCAATTATTAAAATTAGATTAGAAAGTGATGACCTAATAACAAAAGTAATAATTTCTGATGATGGTCCAGGATTCTCAGATGATATAAGAAGTTTATTAGGAGAGCCATATATTAGATCCAAAGATAAAATTATTAGTTCAAAATCTGGATTAGGGCTGGGAACATTTATTGGTAAGACATTATTAGAAAGAATGAAAGCAAAAGTAAATTTTGGAAAATGCCCTGAACTTAATGGTGCTAGGGTAATAATTAGTTGGTCAACTAATCATTTAACATCTATTTAGTTTTTTTAAATTCAAAAGAATAAGCTAAAATTTTATAAGCTAGTTTTGCTACTAAAAAATTATATGAATTAAAACCTTTTATTGGAGATAATTCATTTATATCAGCTCCAACAATTTTAGAATTTTTTGCAGCAATTCTGATAATATCTAAAGTTTCATCCCATAGCAAACCACCAGGTTCAGGAGTTCCTGTTGCTGGCATAATGCTTGAGTCTAATCCATCAACATCAAAAGTTAAATAAACTGTTTTATTTTTTATTAATCTTTTAAATTTATTCAGATTCCATTTACTTTTGTCTTTTGCCCAAAATATATTTATTCTTGAAGAATTTTTTTTTAAGAAAGGAATTTCACTTTTGGAAATATTTCTTATACCAAAAGAAATTACCGAAACATTAGGATAATCCAAACATCTTTTAATAGCTGAAGCATGAGAAAATTTTTCTCCATTATAACTTTCACGTAAGTCTGCATGAGCATCAAAATGTAAAAGACAAATATCTTTAAATTTTTTTGTAAATGGAGCAAGGCATCCTGGAGTAATTGAATGTTCTCCACCAAAAGTTATGGGAAAGAGTTTTTTTTCTAAAATTTCTTGGTTTATTTTAGACATCTTATTAAGCGCTATTTTAATATTTTTATCGATTTTAAATGGTTTTAAAGTTTTAATACCTATTTTTTTATAAGGTTCACAATTTAACTCTTCATCATAAAGCTCTACTTGGTGTGAAGCTTTAATGATTTCTTTAGGTCCATTTTTAGTTCCGCCACCATAACTAACAGTTTTTTCAAGACCAAAGGGAACAACTACAACTTTTTCTTTAAAATTGACTTTATTATCAATTCCTAGAAACCCATTTTTATTTGAAAGATATTTCACTATTTAAATATTTTTGAAAAGTTTTTTCTTTCTCTATTTTTCCAATCACCTTTATGATACGCATCACTAGCTATTAAAGGTAAAACACTAGTTGCTTCAGCAAAAACCATTTGTTCTTTTGTAATATCAACTTTCCCCCAGGAACTTGCTTCTTTGAGTGTAGAACTACTACAAGCACCATCTCTAGAATCAGCTACTGTTATTTGTACGGCATATTTGTGCATGTCTACTTCTTTACCCAATAGCTCTGCACATATAACAGTGTCTTGAACAAAGTTTTTTGGAACGCCACCACCTATCATAAATAAACCAGACCCTTTAGATTTCATTTTTATTTCTGTAAGTTCTCTAAATTCTCTAACAGAGTCTATAGTTAAATGTTTTTTTGGATTTTTTTCTTGATGCATGACTAGACCAAATCCTGCACTAGAATCAGTAAACGCTGGACAAAATATTGGTACATTATTGTCGTATGCTGTCTCTATTAAAGATTCTTTTTTTTTAGCATTTTCTTTTAAATATTTACCTATTTCATATATAAATTCTCTAGAAGTATAGCTTCTTGGTTCTAAAGAATCAGCAATTTCACATATTTTTTTATCACATGTCTGTAATTCGTCTTCGTCGATATAAGTGTCATAAATTCTATCTATGTAATTTTTTCTCAATTCTGTATCATCTTGAAATTGAGAGCCTTGATAATGCTTAAAACCTAAAGCTTCAAAAAAATCCATATCTATTATTGAAGCTCCAGTAGCTACAATTGCATCTACCATGTTGTATTTTACTAAATCCTTATAAATGTTCATACAACCAGCGGCAGAAGTTGATCCTGCAAGAGTTAAAAAAATTGTGCAATTCTTGTCTTTAATCATTTCATTAAAAATATTTGCAGCGTTAGCAGTTTCTCTTGAAACAAAAGACATCTTTTCCATAGAAGAAATAATCTTTCTAGAGTCAAAGGTGGTAATATCAATATGTTCAACTGGTTTTTTTAATAGATCTTTTTTACTATTATGACCTAAGGTTTTTTTATTAGACATTAAGCAACGAGAGTAGCTTTGTTAATGTCTTTATCATACATAGTTATGATTGGATCGTCCTCAACTTCATAAATTTCATTTGAGAAAAATCCATTAAATTGAGTTCTAAATGTTAATCCATATGCACCAAGTTGGCCTAATTCAATATAATCATTTTCTTTAATATTGTTTGGAAGTATAAACGGGCCTTTCATATAATCCATACTGTCACAAGTAGGTCCATAAAAATCAAACGATGTTAGTTTTTTAGAAATTAATCTTCCATTTGTAATTAGACGTGATGGAAAAACTATATTAGGTGTGCCAGCATCAAAAAGCGTTCCATATGTACCATCATTGATATAAAGTTTTTGTTTTTTTCTTAAGTTAACCCTTACAATTGTTGAGCCACTTTCAGCCACTATTGCTCTACCTGGTTCACAAATAATTTTAGGTAACTTAGATAATTTTAAATTATTTAGACTTTTTTTAATTTCTTCAAAATAATTATCTAAAGATTGGGGCACAAGGTCAGGATAAATTGTTGGAAATCCACCTCCAATATTTATGTAGTCAGGAATAATTTTTGTTTTTTTAATTATATTTCCTATTTCAGTAATTCCTTTTGCATAGGAAATTGGATGCATACATTGTGACCCAACATGAAAACTTAAACCAATTTTTTCAGCATGTAATTTTGTTAGTCTTAATAAACCTGCTGCTTCAGAAGTTAGTGCACCAAATTTTTTGGATAAATCTATTTCTGCATGTTCATTAGAAACTGAAACTCTTACAAATAATTCTAAGTTTTTTGCATAATTAGTAGATTCTAATATTTTTATAAGTTCATCTTTGGTATCTAGAGAAAACGTTTTAACTCCAAACTTAAAGTAGGCTTCTTTTATACTTTCTCTACTTTTTACTGTATGCATATAAGAACATTTTACTTTTGCATTTATTTTTTTTATATCTTTAATTTCTTTTGTTGAAGCAACATCAAAATTTTTAATTCCACTTTCTAATACTGTCTTTAAAATTTCTGGATGTGGATTTGTTTTTACAGCATATAAAACTTTACCTGGAAATTTGTTTTGAAAAGTTTTTGATGCTATTTTTATTGATTTTTTTCGAATACAATAAATAGGCTTTTCTGGTTTAAGCTGATTTACAAGCTCGTCGACTGTTTTAAATTTTTGCATTTTATATAGCCCCTTTGTTTATATAAAATTATTAAAAAAATTAATAAAAATTTCTTACTTTTTTCTTTTTTTATAGAAATGAGTAGTAATGTAAAGAGATTCTTTTCCCCAAATTAGATTCTTTTTATACTTGAATTTTTTTTTTTAGTTACTAACTAGATATACAGAATGACAATAAATCAAAAAAATTTGAAAGAACCCGTAAAATTATTAAAAATCATTGATTTTGCTAATAAATCACTACTTATAGTGGATGATGACTCTCCTTTAAGAGACAGATTGTCAAGAGCAATGGAGAAAAAAGGCTTTTCAGTTACTCAGGCTGAAAGTGTAAAGGCAGGCATTAGCTCAGTTTTAAATTCACCCCCAGGTTTCGCTGTTATTGATTTAAGGCTTGAAGATGGAAACGGACTGGAGGTTGTAAAAGAAATACAGAAAGTAAACAAGGATAGTAGAATAATTATGTTGACCGGTTATGGAAATATTCCAACCGCTGTAGCAGCTGTAAAAGCAGGAGCAATTGATTATTTAGCTAAACCAGTTGATGCAGACGATGTAGAGTCTGCACTTCTAGCAAGCCTAGGGTCTAAAGCAAAACCTCCTGAAAACCCAATGTCAGCTGATAGAGTAAAATGGGAACATATCCATAGAGTTTTTGAACTATGTAATAGAAATGTATCAGAAACAGCTCGTAGACTAAAAATGCATAGAAGAACTTTGCAAAGGATTCTATCTAAAAAATCACCTAGATAATTTTTTTAATTTTTTTAATCAATGGATAGAGCAAAGTTAGTAATATTATTTTAAATAATTCTGCTAGCAAGAAAGGCTCAGCTCCTAATTTAAAAATTGGTTTATCCCATCCAATTAAATTTCCTAGCCACAGTAAACCCAGAATATAAATCCAGCTTACAGAGAAAACTAATCTAAAAAATATATTAACAAAGTTTATAAATGGTTTCTTATTTTTATAATCCAGATTTTTAGATGTTCCTGCAAAATAAACAGCAAACATAAATCCAATTAAATAACCCATTGTTGGTCCAGTAAAATAAATTAAACCAATACCTTTTTCTGGAGAGTTAGCAAATACTGGAAGTCCAAAAATACCTTCTAACAAATAAAGAGATACAGTTGCTAAACCAATCTTATAACCAAAAGCTATTCCAAGAAATAGAACAACAAAAGTTTGCATTGTCATTGGCACAGGATAAAAAGGTATTTTAAATTTTGCAGATATTGTTAATAAAGCAGATCCCAATAAAGAAATTAAAATAAATTTAATTGTTTTATTGAAATAAATTTTGTTAACAGCTTCCATTTATATATCTTACTTTAATATTTTTTATAAATAAAGCTAGTTTTTTGTAAGTTGAATAAATACATCTTCCAGATCTCCATTATCTGTTGAAATATCTAATATTTTTAATTTATCTAGCTTTAAAAAATTTATTATTTCTTCTATATTATTTTGATTTCTTCGGAAAGTAGCAGTTATTTGATTTTTATTAATAGAAAAAATAACATTTTTTAATTGTTTATTAGAAAAATTATCTATGTTTTCAACACTAAACGTTATTTTTTTTGTTTTTAATTTTTGTAAAAGGTTATTTGTAGTATCTAATGCAATTAATTTACCTTTTTTTAAGATCGCAATTCGATCACACATTTCTTGTGCTTCATATAAATTGTGAGTAGTTAAAATGATTGTAACACCACTTTTATGCAAGCTTTTGATATTTAACCATAATTCTTTTCTTAATTGAACGTCTATTCCTGCGCTTGGTTCATCTAAAATTAATATAGGTGGTTGATGAACAAGTGCTTTTGCTATAAGCAACCTTCTTTTCATACCACCTGACAAACCTCTTGAGTAGGCATTAGCTTGTTTTTCAAGAGAAACTAATTTTAAAATTTCATCTGTAATTTGATCTTTCTTTGGAACACCAAATAGTCCAGCTTGAAGTTCTAAAATCGATTTTGGACTAAAAAAAGGATCTAAGTTAATCTCTTGTGGAACAATACCTATAGAAGATCTAACCTGTCTTGGATTTACATCAAGATCAAACCCCCATACATTTACCTTACCAGAATTTTTTATTACCGTTCCTGATAAGATATTTAAAAATGTTGTTTTGCCTGCACCATTTTGGCCTAGCAAGCCAAATATTTCACCCTGTTTTATCTCTAAACTGATGTTATCAAGAGCTTTTTCTGTATTATTTAATTTGTTAGAATAAATTTTGTTTAAATTATTTATAGATAATGCATTATTTTCATTCATGAATTTTAACTTTAAATTAATTAGACTTTAATTAAAATATTAATATATGTCTCTAAAAAAAGAAAACAATCATTATTATTTAGTTGATGGTTCAGGATATATTTTTCGAGCTTATTATGCTCTACCTCCACTAACAAGAAAAAGTGATGGGCTTCCAACAGGTGCTGTTAGTGGCTTTTGCAGTATGTTATTTAAATTATTAAAAGAGTCAAAGTCAGATGATAACTTAGAAAAACCAACTCACTTTGCGGTTATTTTTGATTCAGCAAGAAAAACTTTTAGAAACGAAATTTATTCTGAATATAAAGCTAATAGGTCAGAAGCTCCAGATGATTTGGCACCACAATTTGAATATATAAGAAAATCTGTACTAGCATTTAATTTACCATCAGTCGATTTACTAAATTACGAAGCAGACGATTTGATAGCTACATATACAGAACAAGTTTTAAAAGAAGGTGGAAAGGTTACAATTATATCTTCTGACAAAGATTTAATGCAACTTTATAAAAAAAATGTTCGTCTATATGACCCAATGAAAAACAAATTCATAACTCCTGAAGATATAAAAAATAAATTTGGTGTTGATCCAAAAAAGGTAATTGATGTTCAAGCACTTGCTGGAGACTCAAGTGATAACGTTCCTGGTGTTCCTGGAATAGGAGTTAAAACTGCAGCAGAACTGATAAACAATTATGGAACTTTAGAAAAATTATTAGAAAAAGCTCAAGAAATTAAGCAGAACAAAAGAAGAGAAACACTTATTGAAAATAAAGATAAAGCAATTCTAAGCAAAAAATTAGTTCAATTAAAAAAAGATGTTCCAGTTATTAGAAATATAAATGATTTTAAATTAAATGAAGTAGACAAGGATAAGCTCTATAAGTTTTTAAGAGAAATGGAATTTAATAGATTATTAAGCACAGCTATCTCAACATATGGAGAACCAAATTTATCAAGCACAAATGAAAAACACGAACCTATAAAACAAAATCAAAATATTGATAAAAAGAATTATCATTTAATAAAAGATGCAAATGAAATAGATGAATGGATTAAAGAAGCAACAAAAAATAAAGAATTTGTCATAGATACAGAAACTAGCTCATTAGATGCACATCAAACAGATTTGATAGGTATTTCTCTAAGTACAAAAATTGGAAAAGCTTGTTATATTCCTATTGGCCACAAATCAAAAGGTTGTCTTAAAAAAGAGGTAGTTCTAAAAAAGTTAAAACAAATTCTAGAAGACAAAAACATAAAAAAGATTGGCCAAAATATTAAGTTTGATTTTATTGTTTTGTATAAACAAGGTATTCAAATGAGCTCAATGGAAGATACCATGTTAATGTCTTATGTTTTAAGTGCTGGTAAAAATCGACACAACATGGATACTTTATCCCATATTCATCTTAATCACAAAACTATCACTTTCAAAGATGTGGTAGGTACAGGAAAAAAAGAAATTAATTTTAGTGAAGTTGATATTAAAAAAGCTATGGAGTATGCCTCAGAAGATGCAGATATTACTTATCGATTATATAAAATTTTCTATAAAAACCTACAACTAGAAAAATTAAAAGATATTTATGAATTCTTTGAAAAACCTTTAATCAAAATATTAGCTTTTATGGAAATAGAAGGTATTAAAATTAATAGTAAATTTTTAAAAGATTTATCATTAAATTTTGAAAAGAAAATTAAAGATTTAGAAAAGAAAATTTTTAAAATTTCTAAAAAAGAATTCAATATTGGTTCTCCCAAACAACTAGGAGAAATAATTTATAATCAATTAAAAATAGCAGGTTTAAAAAAAACCAGAAAAGGTAGTTTTGCTACAAGTGCAAATGTCCTTGAGGATTTAGCATTTAAGGGACATATATTTCCACAATTAATTTTAGACTGGAGACAAGTATCTAAACTTAAAAATACTTACTCAGATTCTTTGCCAGAGCACATTAATCCAAATACAAAAAGAGTTCATACTTCTTTTTTATTAGCAGCAACTACTACTGGAAGATTAGCTTCTAGCAATCCTAATTTACAGAATATACCAATTAAATCGGAAGATGGTAAGAATATTAGAAAGGCATTTGTAGCAGAAAAAGGTTTTACATTAATTTCAGCAGACTACAATCAAATTGAAATGAGAATTTTAGCTGATTTAGCGGATGTGAGTGAACTTAAAAAAGCTTTTAAAAATAATGAAGATATTCATTCTTTAACTGCAAGCCAAGTATTTAATATTGATATAAAAAAAGTTGACAAAGATATAAGAAGAAAAGCTAAGGCTATAAATTTTGGAATAATTTATGGAATATCTCAATATGGACTTGCAAAACAAATTAATGTTTCAAACCATGAAGCTGAAGAATTTCTAAAATCTTACTTTTTAAAATTTCCAGAAATTAAAAAATATATGGATAGCACTATTAAATTTTGTAGAAAAAGTGGTTATGTTAATAATATTTTTGGAAGAAGGTCACATTTCAATGGTATAAATGATAAAAATTTTAATGTAAGAAATTTTCAAGAAAGAGCAGCAATAAATGCTCCAATTCAAGGATCAGCTTCAGAAATAATGAGATTAGCTATGATTAGATTAAACAAAAAATTTCAGAGTTTAAAAAATACAAAATCAAAAATTTTACTTCAAATCCATGATGAGCTTATTTTTGAAGTATCCAACGAAGATGTTGAAGACATATCTAAAATTATCAAAAAAGAAATGTCGAGCGTAACTAAAAGTGACCTACACTCGTTCTCAACAGCATTAACTGTAGATATAAATATTGGTAATAACTGGGGTATACTGCATTAATGTATTGATTGCCCAAATTAGAACAATTTAGTACTTTTATAATAGTAAAATTAATTTATGAGTCACACAATTGCTTTAGTTGATGATGATAGAAACATACTAACTACTATTAGTATGGCCTTAGAACACGAAGGTTTTAAAGTTCAAACTTATATTAATGCAGAAAGCGCCCTAGTTGGAATGAATAGGTCACCACCAGATCTTGCTGTGATAGACATAAAAATGCCTAGGATGGATGGAGAAGAACTTTTGCAACGCTTGAGAAAAAAAACTAACATCCCAATAATTTTTTTAACTTCTAAAGAAGAAGAAGTCGATGAGCTCCTTGGACTAAAGCTTGGTGCTGATGACTTTATAAAAAAATCAAGTGGGTTTTCAGTTAAGATTTTAATTGAAAGAATTAGAGTCCAATTAAGAAAAAATAATACAGAAAAAGATGATAATAAAAACATTATTTCCCAGGGAAAATTAAAACTTGATTCTTCACAGCTCGAATGTGAATGGGATGGAAAAAGCTTGCCAGATAAATTGACAACTACTGAATTTTTAATAGTTAAGGAGTTAGCAAAAAGACCTGGTGTGATTAAAGAAAGAGCACAACTAATGGATATTGCTTATAAAGATAACACAGATATAGAAGATCGTACTATTGACAGTCATGTAAAACGAATAAGAAAAAAATTTAAAAAAGTAGATCAAAATTTTTCTGCAATAGAAACTCGTTATGGTAGTGGTTATAGATGGAATGTTAGTTAATGAGATTAAATTTTATAAGATCAAGCTCAATTCTCAGTAAATTTTTATTTGTTAATCTTATTATATTTTTGTTTCTTGGAATTTTTACTATTCTTTATCTTCAAGCAATAAAACCAAATTTAATTAAAAATAGATCCATTCAACATTCAAAAGTTATTGAAAATATATCAAATCATCTTAATAGATTAGAAATAGAATTTAATAAAAAAAGTGTACTAGAATTTTTATTGTCTTCTAGATTTTTGTTTCAAAATTTAGATAGATTACAGTTATATGATTTAAATTTTAAATTAATAGCTGATACAAATACTTTAGATTTAGCAAAAGAATCTTTTGTTGAAAGTCAAAAAATTGAAGAAACAAAAATTGGTAAACTTGAAAAAGAGAAAGATACAAAAATTAAAAACAAAGAAAAAAAACAAAGTATTTTTAATATAGAGAATTTTGTAAAGGAACATTCTAAGAAAAATAATCAAAAATTAGTTTTAGGAAAAAGAATTAATAATGATTTTTATGTAATCACTATAAAGTCATTTAAAAAAGAAAATTCTACAGAAGGTTATATTGTTATTTCTGAAGTTGCGAATGACATCTTAGTTGCAGTCACAGAAAGAAAAAATTTTATTTTAAGAACAGTTTTTTATGTAACGATTGTTATAATTATTTTTTCAGTTATTCTAAATAGATACATTTTAAAACCAATTAGAGTTTTAGTTCAATATACAAAAGCTAAAAAAGAAAAAGATCAAAAAATTGATAAAGTTGAAAAATATTTATCAAGAGCAGATGAAGTTGGGTTATTATCAAGATCGTTAAATGAAATGACAGAAGATTTATATAAGCGAATCAACATAGCCGAAACATTTTCTTCTGATCTTACTCATGAAATAAGAAATCCTCTTGCTTCATTAAAAGCAGCATCAGAAGTATTAGATAAGACTATAGATAATAATAAAAGGACAAAACTAATTACAATCATAAAACATGATGTAGAAAGAATAGATAGACTCATAACAGATTATTCACAAATGTTAAAAGATGAAGCAACTTTTTCAAGAGCTGAAATGAAAAAAATAGATTTAACAAATGTTTTAAACTCTGTAACAGAAGATTTTAATAATGATTTATCTAATCTAAATAAAAAAATTATAGTTAAAGTAATAAGCAATGGTCTTAATGGTAAAAAACCAATAATTTATGGTGTTGAAAGTAAAATAGAACAAGTTATTGCAAATATTTTAGATAATTCCATTTCCTTTAGTTATCCAGATAGTGAGATATTAATTTTTTGTAAACTTATTGATAATAAAATTGAGCTAACTTTTGAGGACGAGGGTCCAGGATTTAATGAAAAAAAAATAGATAAAGTCTTTAGTAGATTTTATAGTAATAGACCAGAAAAATTTGGTGAACATTCAGGTTTAGGCCTTAATATAGTAAAAAATATTGTAGAGCTTCATGGAGGCATTATATCTGCTTCAAACAAGGATAATGGCAAAAAAGGAGCTAGAATAAAGATAATTCTGCCTATTTATAAATAATATAAATTGTAACGAGTTGATAAATTAATATTTAATTGTTAAGTTTCATATCTTAAAAATACAAAAAGGTAAATTATGTCTCAAGATTATAAAGTTAAAGATATCTCATTAGCAGATTTTGGAAGAAAAGAAATTTCATTAGCAGAAACTGAAATGCCAGGATTGATGGCATTAAGAACAGAATATAAAGGAAAATCTCCACTTAAAGGAGCAAAAATTTTAGGCTGTCTTCACATGACAATTCAAACTGCGGTTTTAATAGAAACGCTAGTTGATTTAGGGGCTGAGGTTAGATGGTCTTCATGTAATATTTTTTCTACGCAAGATCATGCAGCTGCTGCAATAGCTAAAGTTGGAATTCCTGTATTTGCATGGAAAGGTGAAACCGAAGAGGAATATTGGTGGTGTGTAAAACAAACTATTGAAGGAAAAAAAGATTGGAAAGCAAATATGATTTTAGATGATGGAGGAGATTTAACAGCTTTGATGCATAAAGATTACAAAGAAATGCTTAAATCAATTAAGGGTTTATCTGAAGAAACAACAACTGGTGTACTTGCATTAAAAAAAATGGAAGAACAAGGTACATTACTAGTTCCTGCCATTAATGTTAATGATTCAGTAACTAAATCTAAATTTGATAATTTATATGGTTGTAGAGAAAGTTTAGTTGATGGAATAAAAAGAGCAACAGACGTTATGATGTCAGGAAAAATTGCAATAGTTGCTGGATTTGGAGATGTTGGTAAAGGTAGTGCTGCCTCTTTAAGACAAAGTGGTGCAAGGGTTATGGTTACCGAAACAGATCCAATATGTGCTTTACAAGCAGCTATGGAAGGTTACGAAGTTGTTTTAATGGATGAAATGATTAAAGAAGCTGACATAGTGGTTACGGCTACAGGCAACAAGGATATTGTTACTGCAGATCATATGAGAGATATGAAAGATAGAGCAATACTTTGTAATATTGGACACTTTGATAACGAGATTCAAGTAGAGGCTTTAAAAAATTACAAATGGGATGAAATTAAACCACAGGTCCATGAAGTGACAAAACCAGATAATAAAAGAATTATTTTATTAGCTGAAGGAAGACTTGTAAATTTAGGTTGTGCCACTGGACATCCAAGTTTTGTTATGAGTGCGTCCTTTACAAATCAAACAATTGCACAAATAGAGTTATGGAATAATTCAGACAAATATGAAAAGAAAGTTTATGTTTTACCTAAACATTTAGATGAGAAGGTTGCTACACTTCATTTAGAAAAAGTAGGAGCAAAATTAACAAAATTATCTAAAGATCAAGCTGATTACATAAGTGTAAAAACTGAAGGACCATATAAGCCAGACACTTATCGTTATTAAAATAAGGCAATAAATAGCCCACAATGAAAAGTAAATCTTTGAAAGATACTTATTTATTTTCAAAGAAAATTTCTACAAAAATTAAGCCTGGAAGCCTAATTTTACTTTTTGGGGAAATTGGAGTTGGTAAAACAACTTTTGCACGTTTTTTAATAAATAATATTCAAATCAAAAAAAGGATTAAAAAAACTGAGGTTTTAAGCCCTACATTTAACATAGTTTATGACTATGATTGCATAAGATTTAAAATACTTCATTACGATTTATATAGAATTAAAAATTATAAGGATATTTTAGAACTAGGAGTATTTGAAGAAAATGATAAAAATATTCTAATTATAGAATGGCCAGAAAAAATAAAAAATAAACCTAAAAGCAGAATTGAAATTCATTTTAAGTATTCAAAAAAAATAAATGTTAGAAATTTAAATATAAAAGGATTTGGAAAGTTTAAAAATTTTAACAATGAAATATAGAGTAACACCATTAATAGGAGATGCTTCCTTTAGAAAATTTTTTAGAATACATTCTAATAAGAAAAGTAAAATATTAATTTATGCAACTAAAAATAAAAAAAGTAATCTCGTAGATTATATAAGTGTTAACAATTTTTTAAGAAAAAATAATATATGCACTCCTAAACATTATTATTCAAATTTAAAAAAGGGAGTTATAGAAATAGAAGACTTTGGTAATATTACATTTTTTGATGTGGTTTCAAATACAAAAAATAAGTTAATAGTATATAAAAAAATAATTGACTTATTGGTTAAAATACAAAAAATCAAAATAGATAAAAAAAATAAAATCAAAAAATATTCCTTAAAAAAACTTGAGGAAGAGTCTAATATTTTTTTTGATTGGTATATACCAAATTTTAAAAAAAATAATATTAACAAAAAATTGAAAATAAAACTAAAAAAAGAATTAATAAATATTTATAAAACAATAGATTTTAAAAAAAAATATTTTGTTCATAGAGATTTCCATGTCTCAAACTTAATGAAAATTAAAAAGAAAATAGGAGTAATTGATACGCAAGATGCTTTAATAGGTAATGCATCATATGATTTAGTATCTTTAATTGATGATGTTAGAATTGTTACTTCTTTAAAACTTAAAAGACAAATTTTAGATTATTATTTTAAAAAGAGTCATAAATTTATTAGAGATAACAAAAAAGATTTTATGAAAGACTTTAATATACTTGCAGTTCAAAGGATGCTTAAAATAATAGGTATTTTTATTAGATTAAATAAAAGGGATAATAAAAGACAATATGTTAAATTTTTACCTTATGCTTGGAAACTATTAAAATTTAGATTAAAAGCTCAAGAATTTTTCTTGATAAAACATATTTTAAAAAAATTGGTTTATAAAAAAGATATAAATAAAATACTATAATGAAAATTAAAAAAGCTATAATTTTATGTGCCGGATATGGAAAAAGGTTGCAACCACTTACTAGTAAAACACCAAAACCTCTTTTAAAAATAAATAAAAAAACATTACTAGAAAATACAATCAATTTATTAAAAAAATTTGGCATTAAAGAAGTTTTTATTAATACTCATCACTTATCTGATAAAATAGTAAAATTTATAGATAAAAATAATTTTAACTTAAAGATTCAGATTATTACTGAAAAAAAAGCAATTTTAGGAACTGGTGGAGGTATATCAAATATAACAAAAAATGTTAAAGAAGAATTATTTTTGGTAATAAATCCAGATACTATTTGGAATACTAGATATTTAAAGACACTACAGTCAATGGAAAAAATTTTTTTCAAAAAAAATTGTAAAAATATTTTATTAATGGTTCATAAATCTAAAAGTTTTGATAAAAACCTTAAAGGTGATTTTGAAATCAAACATAATTTAATAAAAGAAAGTGAATTAAAAAATAATTTTATTTTTACAGGAGTACAAATTCTTAACAAAAAAGTATTTAAAGATATCAAAAAAAGAAAATTCCAAATTAATAATGTTTGGCAAACATTAATAAAAAAGAAAAAATTATATGGTTTTGAAAGTAAGCTAAAGTTTTTTCATGTAACGGATTTTTATATATATAAAAAATTAAAAAAAAAGTTTAAATATTAAACATTACAGAGTAATTCTTTTGCTCTATTTTTGTCCAAATAAACATATTTTATTATCTTTAACTCATGATCAAAAGAGATAAGTAAAGGATTGCCTGTAGGAATTTCTAATTTAAATATTTTATTATTAGATATATTAAATATATTTTTCATAAGTGCCCTTAAAGAATTTCCATGAGCTGCTACAATTATATTTTTATCTTTTTTTAATAAAGGTAAAATATTTTTTTCATAAAAAGGAACAATTCTTTTATATGTGTCTTCCAAAGACTCACTTCTTGGAATATTAGTTTCTTGAATATTAGGGTAAATTATATATTTGTTTAGTTCTTTATTGTGTGATGGAGGAGAAATATTCCAGGATCTTCTCCACTCTAAAATTTTTTTTTCACCATACTTTTTCTTCATATCATTTTTATTTAATCCAGTTAATGCACCATAATGTCTTTCATTTAATTGATAATGTCTTTCATATTTTAAATTTTTTTGATCAATTATTTTTAAAATTATTTCTAGAGTATTGTATGCCCTTTTTAAAATAGAACTAAAACAAATCTCATATTCTAAGTTTAAGTCCTTAATAAGTTTTCCAGCATTATGAGCTTCACTTATTCCTTGATCTGTGAGATCAATATCCGCCCATCCAGTAAATCTTTTTTCTAAATTCCATTTACTCTGGCCATGTCTAATTAAAATTAAGTTTTTCATTTTGAAAGATTACTATAATAATATAATAAGAGATAATATATTTTACAAAACATGCAAGGCTTAAAATTTAATTTCAACAAAAAATACTTAAGATTTAATTTTTTAAATAAAATTTTTTATTTTTTCTTAATATTGTTGATTATAATTTCATTATACCCAGGAAGTATTTTAGGTCTATTTTTTTACGGTGATTTAAGAACACAACCAGGTGGAGGACCATGGACTAACCATTTTTTTTGTTATTTAATTATTTCCCACTTAGGTTTTTATTCTCATGAAAATTTTAAGATTAAAAAATTATTTGTTATTTTATTGACATTATCAATAATACTTGAAGTTATTCATATTATTATACCGATTAGGACTTTTGAATTTACTGACTTATTTGCTAACATCGCAGGTGTTTGTTTTGCTTATATTTATTTCAAATTTTTTTTGATAAACTAAATTAGTGAATCATTTATTAAAAAAACAAATTACAATTTTGTTTATCTTATTTTTTTTATCATCATGTTCTTCAATACCTAAAAATACTCAAAATAGTTGTGAAATATTTTCAGAAAAATACTTATGGTATAAGCATGCAAAAAAAGCTGAAACAAAATGGAAAGTTCCAGTTTATATTCAATTAGCTGTAATCCAAAAAGAGTCTAATTTTAATTGGTTGGCTAAACCAAGAAGGAAAAAAATTTTTAAAATTATACCATATAAAAGACCTTCTAGTTCTTTTGGATACTCTCAAGCAGTTAAAGGTACGTGGGAACAATATAAAAAAGAAACAAAAAACTCTTTGGCTTTAAGAACAAGATTTAGAGATAGTGTAGATTTCATAGGATGGTATTTTAATAAAACAGAATCAATTTTAAAGATTCCAAAAAATGATGCTTATAGACAATATATTGCTTATCATGAAGGGTGGGGAAATTATAAGAATTATAGGAATAATAAAAAAGTTATAATTTTAGCTAAACGAGTTAAAGAACAAGCTCAAAGATATAGACGACAATTAAATGACTGTAAAAATAGATTAAATAAAAAAAAATATATTATTTTTTAAGTTCTTTGATTAATTGAAGATCTACTGCATCAATTCTTTTCGTATTTTTTGTAAGTAAAACGTACATTGTTGGGGTTACATAAAGTGTAAAGAACGTAGAAATTAGCATACCTCCAAATATTGTAGTTCCTACTGCTAAACGGCTACCTTCTCCAGCCCCTGGACCTATATTACCAATGAGTAAAGGTACCATGGCAATCATCGTTGAAAGAGATGTCATAATAATTGCTCTAAATCTTCTTTTACAAGCTTCAAGAACTGCATTTTGAATATTTTTTCCTGCTCTACGCAGTTGGTTGGCCCAATCTACAATTAAAATTGAATTTTTTGTGGAGATTCCAATTAAAATAATCAAAGCTATTTGTGAGAAAACATTAATGCTCGAGTTGAATAATAAAATAAAAATAATTCCACCAAACACACTTAATGGAACAGTTAGCATTATCACAGCAGGGTGAACAAAACTATTAAAATTTGCCGCCATTACTAGAAAAGCAGTTAATAGCGCTAAAGCAAATATTATAAATAATTCGTTACTTGTTTCTTTTAATTCTTCTGATTTTCCTTTCCACTTAATTCTTGCTTGTGGTATAGTTTCATTTGCAGCTTGTTCAAGATAATTTAATGCCTCTGATAATGTATAATTACCAATTAATCTTGCGCTAATTGTTACTGCTCTTTGTCTATCATAACGAGCTAAAATTTTAGCAGAACCAACTTCTTCAAAATCAACTAGATTTGCCAATGATATTAATTTTCCTGTAGTTTCAGAACGAACAAAAATTTTACTCAAACTTTCACTTTTTTTTCTATTTTCAATATCTGACTGAAGTATAATAGGATATTCTTTACCCAGCTTGTTAAATTTTGTTACAGTTTTACCAGAATATAATGTTTCTATTGTTTTTCCAATTGATTGAATAGAAATTCCTAAATCCTGAGATTTTTTTCTATTAATAATTAGTTTGATTTCTGGTTTATTTCTAGAAAAATCAGATTCAATTGCTGCTAAATTTTTATTTTTTCTCATTTTTTTAATCATTAAATTTTGCCAATTTTCAAGTTCCTCATAACTTTTTCCAAGCAAAACCATTTGAACAGGTTTATTATAACTGCTTACCCTTATACTTTGTGGAGAAATTGGAAATGCAAGCGCTTGTGGTACAGTTACAATTTTTCCAATAGCCTTTCTCATAATTTTTTCTGAGCTTTCTTTTCTATTATTCCAGTCATCTAGTAGGGCTATAATTATAAAACTATTATAAGATTTACTTGATCTTCCAAATCCAGGTACCCTCATAATCATTCTTTTATATGATTCATTTTCATCTTTAACTAAAGATGTTAATCTTTTTTCTATCACTTGGGCTTTGTCAGATGTGTATTGAAATGAACTTCCTTCATCTGTTTTTCCAATGACCAAATAGACACCCCTATCTTCTTTAGGAAGCAACTCTTTAGGGGCAAAAGCGAATAACAATACAGATGCTATAACGATAAAAAATATAAAAGTAACGATGGTTTTATTTTTTGTTATCCAATAATCTAAAGTTTCAGAGTAAAAAGCTGAAAACATTAAAAAATATTTCTCAAATTTCAAAACAATCTTTGTTTTTTTTGTATTTCTATTTAAAAATTTACTTCCAAGCATAGGTGAAAGAGTTAATGCTACAAAAGAGGATACAACTATAGCAAATGTTAAAGAAATTGCCGTTTCTTTGAATAATGTTCCTGAAATTCCTTCTATAAAAATTAAAGGTAAAAAGACAGCTACCAAAACTAAGGTAGTGGAAATAATAGCAAAAGTAATACTTTTTGAACCTTTCATTGCGGCTACCAAAGAAGTTTCTCCATTTTCAACTCTGTGATAGATCGCATCAGTCATTATAACACTGTCATCAGTGATTATTCCAATAGCTAATATAAAACTTAAAAGTACAAAAATATTTATTGATAGATCAAATATCCAAAGGCCCAAAAAAGAACTAATTAAACTTACTGGAAGTGCTACAGCTGGTACAATTACTGCTTTTAAGTTACCTAAAAAAAGATAAATTATTATTACGACTAATAAAAACGCTATAATTAATGTTTTATAAACCTCAGATATTGCTGCATTAATATATGTAGCTCTATCAAAAGAAACAGCTAACTTAAGCTCATCAGGTAAAGTTTTTTGTACATCTACAATTCTCTCTCTGATTTTTTTTGATAGTTCTACTGTAGAAGCACCTGATTTTGCATAAATTCCAATTCCCACAACTTTATCACTGGAACTTCCAATTTTACTTATTGATTTAAAAAGAGTTTTTTCTGAAACAGGGCCGTAACTTATTTTAGCAATATTTTCTAATCGTATTATGTTATTTCTATTTTTTTTAATAGGAAGCTGTTTAATTGATGATAAATCTTTATAAGCTTTATCGAGGTTAATTGTTAGATCAATATTATTAGCCTCTAAACTTCCAGCTGGAAGACTGATATTTTCTTTTCTTAATGATTGTTCTACTTCTTGTATAGTTAAATTATTTGCGGCTAATTTAATAGGATCTATATAAACTCTAACGCTTAACTCTCTAAGTCCTCCTATACGAATTCTACCAACTCCCTCAACATTAGAAAAACTATCAACTAAATATCTTCTTGTATAATCCCCTATTTCAAGGTCAGTCCAAGTAGAACTTGACACACTTAACCACATACTAGTTGTAAAACCAGCACTTTGTTTTAAGATCTCAGGAGCTTTTGAGTCTTCTGGAAGATTATCGGAAACTCTTGAAACTCTATCTCTTATATCATTTGCAGCATTATCTAAATTAATATTAGTATTAAATTCAATCTTAATTGTGCTTCTCCCATTTTCTGATATTGAATCGATATTTTTTATACCTTCGGCTCCACCTATTACATCTTCTATTATTTCTGTAATTTCAGTGGAAACAACTTCAGCATTTGCTCCTTGATAGTCTACTTGTATCTGAACAACAGGTGGCTGAAGGCCTGATGGTAATTCTCTTACTGGTAACTTAGAAAAAACAAATAAACCAAAAGTAACAAGTATTAGAGAAAACACTGTTGCAACAACTGGTCTTTTTATACTTAATTCGGTTAAATACATTTTATTTATTATTGAATAATAGGTTTTACTTTAATTCCAGGTCTAACTTTTGTTAATCCTTCAGCTATTACTTTATCTCCAATATTCAAACCATCCAAAATTTCTAAATTACCTTCACTGCGAATGCCAGTTTTAACTTCTATTTTTTCAATCATATTATTATCAACCAATTTATAAATAAATTTTTTATTTCCCTCATACATGATGCTTGTATCTGGAACACTTAATGTATTTTTTTCATTATATAATATTTCTATTTCAAGGAGTGAACCAGGAATTATTTCTGAGTCTTGATTACTAATTTGTGCTCTTGCTAATATACTTCTGGTTTGTGCATCTACTCGAGAAGCAACTGAATCGATTATTCCTTCGTAAGTTTTGTCTTTATAAGCTGAAAATTTAGCTTTTAGTTTAAGATTTCTTTTTAAAATTGATGCATATTTTTCAGGGATTTTTAAGTCACACAAAACTTTTCTAGAGTCATCTAGAGTTAAGATAATTGTATTCTCAGAACCTAAACTACTTTCACTAATTCCTCTTTTACCTAATATTCCAGAAAAAGGTGCGGTTATGACTTTAGAAGAAAGTTTAGCAATAACATCCCCTTTATTAACTTTAATATTAAAATTAATTGCTTCTAATAATTCATTTTTTTTTATTTTATAAGAAATTGTTTTGCTGCTTAGAGAAGTACAATAACTTTCTAAAGTTTGACTAAAATTTTTATTTTCTACAATATTTATAATAACTCCTGGGGGAGGACGTTTAGAAAATTTTTTCTTAAAGTATATACCCATTGAATATCTTCCAATAACAATAGCCGCAATGACTATAAAAAATATTATTATTGAAATTGTAATTTTTTTAGATCTTTTCATTTAATTTTCCCCATTCGGCATATGAGCCATCGTAGATCACAGCATTTTTACCACTTATTAGAAAATAAGCTAGACCTAAAACACACGCTGTCACACCTGAACCACAAGAAAAAACATTAGATTTAAAATAATCTACATTATTTTCATTGAAAACTTCAGCAAGTTCATCCTTTGTTTTAAAAGTATTAGTTTTTAAATTAATACATTTTTCAAAAGGTATATTTTTTGATTTTGGGATGCAGCCTTTTTTTAATCCTGGGCGAGGTTCTTCAACTTTTCCTTCAAAGCGATCACGACTTCTTCCATCTACCAGTATAAAAGATTCGTTTTTAATATTTTCTTTAATTTGATTTATATCTTTAATTAAAAAAGCGATATCTTGACTTGCTATATATTCTTTATAATTTTGTATTAAAGGAATTTTTTCAATTTTATTTGTTATTATTTTTTTTTCATTTAGCCATTTTTTTAATCCTCCATCTAGAACAGAGACTTTTTTGTGTCCAAAATATTTAAGAGAAAACCACAATCTACAGGCACTATAAACTTCACTAGAATCATAGACAATAATATGGTCATCACTTTTAATTCTAAAAGAAGATAACATTTTACCCCAATTATCAGAATTTGGCATCATATGTGGAAATGGTGAATCTTTATCACTATGTTCATCTAAGTCCCAAAATATTGCTTTAGGAATATGACAGTTTATATATTCCTTTTTTGCATTTCTTTTTGTATTTGGCATATGCCAACTTGCATCAAATATCTTAACTTTGCTTAAATTTTTTTCTAGCCAATTTGTACTTACTAACGACATTCTATCTTTTTTTTAAATATTGCTGATGATATTCTTCAGCTGGACAATAATTTTTAGATAAAGAAATGTTGGTCACAATTTTTTTAGAAAAATTTTTTTTTATTTTTTCCCTTACTTTTTCTGCTATACGCTTTTGATTTTTATCTAAACAAAATATTTCACTTCTATATTGTGTTCCAAAATCAGGACCTTGAGAGTTTAAAGTTGTCGGGTCATGTATCTTAAAGAAAAATTCTAAAATTTGCTCATAAGATATAATTTGTGGATCAAAATCTAACTTTACAACCTCAGCATGATTAGTTTTACCAGTACATACTTCTTTATAATTTGTAACTTTATTATTACCACCGCAATATCCCACTTCAGTTTTCATAATACCTTTTACCTCACCAAATTTGATTTCTGGCCCCCAAAAACATCCAAGTGCTAAAATTGCATTTTCCATTGATTATAGTTTAATTTGATTTACAAATTATTGCTATGTTAAGTAAAAATCAATTAGGCTTTTTGTACATGTTTTTATCAGTATGTGCATTTTCTATGATGGATTTACTTGTAAAATGGTCAGATGATTATCCATTAGGCGAGGTTTTAGTTTTTAGATCTGTATTTGGTTTTATCCCAGTATTTTTTCTAATACCAAAAGAAAGATTAAAAAATTTTTATTATACTAAAAGACCAGGTCTACATATACTAAGATCTATTGCTGGAATCATTGCCTTAATAGCAATATTTATTGCTCTTAGAGAACTTCCTTTAGCGGTTGTGGTAAGTTTATCATATGCTTCACCAATTTTTATTACACTCTTATCTATTTTTTTTTTAAGTGAAAAAGTAGGACTATTTAGATGGTTAGCAGTATTGATTGGTTTTTTGGGTGTTTTAATAATTTCTGAACCTGGGTTTACAAATTTAAATATTTTTTATTTTTTACCAATATTATTTTGTATTGGATTGGCTTTTGTTTCTATAATTTTAAGAAAAATGTCTACAACAGAACCAGTTTGGTTAATGACTTTTTATTTTACACTAACAATAGGTATCGTAGGCTTAATGACTTTACCTTTTGGGTGGGTACTACCTAGTGTAAAAGATTTTTTTATATTATCTATGATTGGACTGCTTGGTGGAGTGGCAAATTTATGGTTAACACAAGCCTATAAGCTTGCTGAAGTTTCTATAGTTGCACCAATAAGATATTTGTCAATAATTTTTGCAATTATATTTGGTTATTTAATTTGGAATGAAATTCCAACGATAAAAACTATTATGGGAGCTTTATTAGTAGTTTTTGCATCTATTATTATTTTTATAAGAGAATTTCATAATAAGAAACAAATTTCAATTCAACGTCATGACTAAAGCACCAAAATATTGGAATACAGCAAAAAAATATTTGTCGAAAAAGGATAAAATTTTAGCTAATCTTATAAAGCAGTACAATTCCCCATCAGAAACAGTTTTAATTAGCAGAAAAGATATTTTTTATTCTTTATGCAAAAGTATTATAGGGCAGCAAATTAGTGTAGCGGCAGCAAATTCAGTTTTTAAAAAGTTTGAAAAAAAGTGCAAAAATAAAGTTAATGCTACTAAAGTTTCAAAATTGACAAATATTCAATTAAAGAGCTGTGGTTTAAGTAGACAAAAAGTTAAAGGAATTAAAAATTTATCTAAACAAATTTTAAATAAAAGTTTTAATCCAAAATTAATTAATAAAATGACAGATGAAGAGGCTATAATTTATCTTTCTCAACTAAGACAAATTGGAAGATGGTCAGCTGAAATGATTTTGTTATTTACTTATAACCGTTCAAATATTTGGCCCATACAAGATATAGGTCTTTTAAGAGCTATTTCATTAAGTTATAAAAAAAAATATTTACCACCAGAGTCTTTTGTGAAATCTTTGCAAAAAAAATTTTCTCCTTATTGTTCTGTTGCAACTTGGTATTTTTGGAGAAGTATTGATCCTAAACCTATTCAATACTAAAACCTTCAATAACTTGCAAATTTCTTTCTGTAGTATTTTTTGCTAAAGACCAAGCATTTTGATATTCTTTTGAATTATAACATTTTTCGGCTTCAGCAAAGCTTGGAAATTCCCAAATCACTGTTCTTTGATATTCATCTCCTTCTAAACAATTATATTTTCCACCTCTTACAAGGGGTTTTCCTCCATAATTTTTAATAGTTTCTGTAGCTTTTAAAGCATAACTGCCAAGATCATCTTTATTTTCAATTTTTTTGTATAATGCTACCCAGTATCCTTTTGTCATTTATTTTCCTCTTTTTATTTAGTTATTTTTAACTATGATATCAAAATTATAATGGATCAAAAATTAATAATTAACTGGGAAGAATATAATAGAACTGTTGAAAAACTAGCGATACAAATAGATGAGAGTGGTTATAAACCCACTCTACTTGTTGGTATAATGCGTGGAGCAGCCCCTATGATTGACGTTTTAAGTAGAGTTTTTAAACTCAAGTGCGCTTATCTAGCTGTCGAGTCTTATAGCGGTAAAGGAATTGAGGATGAACAGGGAAATATAGTTTTTTCTAGAGAAATGAGCTCAATAGCAGAAAATATGGGTGGAAGAATTTTATTATGTGATGATCTTTCTGATACTGGAATTACATTAATTAAAAGCATGGAATGGATTAGAAAATATAAACCTATAAAAGATAAAATTGAAGATATAAAAACTGCAATATTATGGAAAAAAAAATCATCAACTTTTGAGCCTGACTTTTGTGCGACGAAGTTAAAAGATGATCCGTGGATAGTGCAACCTTTTGAAAATTACGAAACAATTAGAATTGAAGATATCAAACAAAAACATAAAAAATAAAAAAAGGCCAGAAACTAAGTCTGGCCTTTTTTTTTAAAATTAAGCTTTATAATATATAAAAGCTGACAACACTTAAAATTGCTACTAACCAAATTGCAGGACTAACATTTTGTACTTTGCCAGTCAAAAGTTTAATTAATGCATAAGTGATGAAGCCTAATGCTATACCATTGCTAATTGAATATGTGAGAGGCATAGTTATCATGGCAACTAATGCAGGAGCATATTCTGCAATATCATCCCAATCTAAATCAGTTATATTTTTGATAAAGAGAGTTGAAACATATAGTAGTGCAGCACCGTCAATTTCTTTTGGTAAAGAAGTTGCAAGAGGAGCAAAAAATAGGCAAGCTAAGAACAACACACCAATTACAATTGATGTCATGCCAGTTCTTCCTCCAGCTTTAACTCCAGCTCCACTTTCAACAAAGCTTGTTACTGTTGTAGTTCCAACCATAGCTCCAGCAACTGTACCAACGCTGTCGGCAAGCATTGCTTTTTCTATATCTTGAACACGCCCCTTAGAGTCAACTTTTCCAGCTACATTAGCTACACTTACTAAAGTTCCAGTTGTGTCAAAAAAATCTACAAAGAACAAAGTAAATACAATTGTTGCCATTGAAGCAGACAAAGCTGCGCCTAAATCAAAAGTCATTAAATGAGTCATTGGTGGAATTTCACCAACTACTCCATTAAATTTTGCAAGGCCTGACACCCAAGCAATTATACTGAAAACTAAAATACCGATTATGATATTTCCTTTAACTTTTAACTTTTCGAGAACAATCATAACTACAAAAGCTAAGCAGGCTAAAAGAACAATAGGCTCTTTTATATTTCCTAGGGTTACTAAAGTAACTGGATGATCTCCTATTACACCCATTATAGAGAGTCCTATAATTCCAAGAAACAATCCTATTCCACAACCGATTCCTAATTTAAGAGACTTAGGTATAGAGTTAATAATCCATGCTCTTAATGGTGTAACAGAAATTAATAAAAACAAAACTCCGGCTACTAAAACAGCTCCTAAAGCTTGGTCTGGGGAATAACCCATTCCTTTACAAACTACGTAAGCTACAAAAGCATTTAAACCTAAACCTGGAGCAAGTCCAATTGGCCAAGTTTTTCCGTAAAATCCCATTATGAAACAAGCAATAGCTGTTGCAATAATTGTTGCGGTAAACACTGCACCAAAGTCGAAACCACCATCAGATAAGATGGCTGGATTTAAAAACATTATATAAGCCATCGTAAGAAAAGTGGTTACTCCAGCTGTTACTTCTGTTTTAAAATCTGTATTATTTTTTTTATATTGAAAGTATTTATCTAGCATATTTCCTCCTATGTGAGACAACTTATTAGTTTTTCTTTAAGAAACTACAAATAAATGAAAAAAATAAATAAAAATACAACTTTAAAGTTTATATCTGTTTATAAAATTTGTGATATTCTATGTTTAGTTGAACTTTATGA
Organism: Candidatus Pelagibacter sp.; assembly: GCA_002689925.1. Taxonomy (GTDB): domain Bacteria; phylum Pseudomonadota; class Alphaproteobacteria; order Pelagibacterales; family Pelagibacteraceae. Next base: position 23,142 of record NZIO01000048.1, on the reverse strand, counting down.
GAAAACTCTTTTTATTATTTTGTACCTCTATATTTTTTCTGATTTTAGGTTGTAAGACAATTGAAAAAAAAAGTGAGAGCATACTAAAAAAAGAAAATCTAAATTTAAGTAAATTTTTAAATAAACCTGTTTCTGAATTAAAAATGGTTTTAGGTAAGCCTGATAAAATTTCAATTAATGTGAAAGGTTTTACAATTTTAATTTATATTAAGAAAAAATATAACATTAAGTGTGAGAGACAATTTGAGGTCAATGAAAATAATTTAGTGATTGGGTTTTCTAGCAAGGGGTGCTTTTAATTACTTGCGGAGTTTTTCTCCGCAAGCAAGGTTAATCCAAGTTATTTAATTTGAATTAGTCTTTTCTTCTTCTGTTCTGGTATGATTCTTTCACAATCAACTCTTAGAAGACCATCTTTTAGCTCAGCACCATTTACTTTTACATCATCTGCAATTGTAAATGATCTAGAAAATTGTCTTTGAGATATTCCTCTGTGAACAATTTCACCATCTTCTTCAACAGTTTTCTCTATTTGTTTTGTTCTAACTGTTAATAGATTGTCTTCAAACTCCACTTCAATATTATTTTTATTAAAACCCGCAACAGCTAACTCAATAGCATATTTATCTTTGCTGGCTTTTATAATATTATATGGGGGATAATTAGTTTGAACAGATAATCCACCATTACCTAGCATTGATTCGAATTGATCAAACATATCATCAAATCCAATACTAAAAGGTCTTAGCGAATTAAAGATCGATAGATCCTTACTTGTCATATTTTCCTCCTTTTTATTTAGCAAGGTTAATTTAATAAGTCCCATTAGGCGACTTACATTTTTTATATAGTAAGTATTTTTAATATTTCAAGCCTAGTTAATTAAAAATTTTTGCAGTTTTAAGAATAAAACTATATTCTTCTGATAATTCTTTTATACTATTGTCACGTCCACTCATACCACCATGTCCAGCTGCTTGCATTTTACATTTTAATAATTGTAAATTGTTATCTTTTTTTATATCTCTAAGTTTAGCTATGTATTTAACAGGTTCTGAATATAAAACTCTGTTATCAAATAAAGATGTTGTAATTAGTATTGGAGGATAAGAAGTTTTTTGTAAATTTTGATATGGAGAATAGGAGTTAATATATTTAAAATATTCTTTACTCTTCAAAGGATTACCCCAAAGCTCCCATTCTGCAGGAGTTAATGGAAGCTTTTCATTTAACATTGTAGTCAAAGTGTCCACAAAAGGAACTAATAACAGCATTGAAAAAAATAAATTTGGAGCCATATTTGCTACTGCCCCACCAGTAAGTCCTCCAGCGGAGCCACCATAAAAACAAATTCCACCTTTATAAGTATATTTTTTTTTAATTAAATGATTTGAACAAGAAATATAATCTAAGAAAGTATTTTTTTTTAATTTTTTTTTGGCTTCTTCATGCCAAATATCTCCAAGATCTCCACCTCCACGAACATGAGCTATTGCAAAAGTTATTCCTCTGTCAACTAAACATAATCTGGCTGCACTAAACGTTGGATCAATACTATGTTTATATGCTCCATAAGCATAAAGTAATATTTTTGATTTTCCATTTTTTTTGGTACTTTTTTTTCTTAAAAGGCTGATGGGAACCATTCTACCATCATGAGATTTTGCTTTTATTCTTTCCACAATATATTTATTGGGATTATGACCTGAAGGTATTTCGATTTCTTTAACAAGTTTTTTTTTCTTAGTTACAATATCATACTCATAAATTTTGCCAGGTGTAGCCATACTTTCCCAGGACACTACTATTTTTGTCGTATTAGTATTTTTTTGCATTATACTTGCACCAGGCGAACCAATAGCTTCTTTAGAAATTTTAATTTCTTCTTCTTTATTTGTTTTTATATTTCTTACAAAAAGTTTTGAAATTGCATCAGATTTTTCTGCTCTTATTATATAATTATCTAAAAAATCTAATCCACCAATTACAGTTTCTTTTTTTTTGGGAATAAACTCATATAACTTTTTTATATTTTCTTTTTTACATCTTAGTATTTTATAATCCTTAGCGTCTTTATTTGTATGAATATAAAAATACTCTTTCCATGAATCAACAGAGTACCGCGTATCTTTTTTTCGTTTAAAAAATAATTTAGGTTTAATTTTTTTTGCTTTAGAGTTAAAAAAATATTCTTCAGTTGTTACGTGATCTGATGTTGATATAATAAAAAAATTTTCATCTGAAGTTAGGCTTATGCTACAAGTAAATGTCTTATCTTTTTCTTTAAATATTAATATATCTTTTTTTACATCTGTTCCTAAAGTATGTTTATATATTTCTCTAGGTCGATGAAACTTATCTAATTTTGTATAAAAAAAACTTTTACTATCTAGTGACCAGACTATACTCCCACCAGTATTTTGAATTTTATCAATTAAATTTTTTTTTGTTAAAATATTTCTGACATATATTGTAAAATATTCTGAACCTTTTAAATCTAAAGAGTAAGCTAATAATTCGTCTGAATGTGAAACACTTATAGATCCGATTCCAAAATATTCTGAACCATGCTTCTTTTTTTCAACATCTCCATCAAAATATATTTCTTTAGGTTTCGAACTATCAATTAGTTGTCTTAAATATTTTTTATAATTTCCTTTTGTTTCAGTTTTAGACCAATAAAAATATCTTTTATCTTTATATTTTAAGGATGTGTCATTTAATTTTATTTTTGATTTAATTTCTTTAAAAATTTTTTTTTGTAAATTTTTTGTATCAGAAAAATATTTTTCAGTTAATTGATTATTTTTCTCTATATATGACCTCACATCAGGAAGTAATTTGTTAGGATTCTTTAATACTTCAAGAATATTAGGCTGATCTACCCAACTATAGTTATCCTTTAATTGATAACCATGGTATTTTTTGATATCTAGTTTTTTTTTTAATTGTGGTATTTTCATTGAAGAAAAGATTAATATATGAATATTTTAATAAGTGGAATAATAATATTTTTTACATTTTTGTTGATTTTAAAACTGTTAGCAAAAATTAGCAAAAGCAAAATAAGCACAGGTATGCGAGTGTTTATTTTTATAATATTAACACTTATAGCTTTACTTTTTGCATTCGGGGGACGTTTTTTATTATCTCTTCCTTTGGTTTTGTTGAGTTTTGCTATTGTAAAACTTAAGGGTTTAACAATTTTTCAAATATTTCAACTCTGGAGATTGATTAATTTTTTAAGAAATTCAGGAAGATTTTCTAAAAATAATTTTAACAAAGGTTATGAAAACTCCGATTTAAGTCTTGATGAGGCATATAAAATATTAAATTTAAAGAAAAGTGCATCAAAAGAAGAGGTCAATCTAGCTACTAAAAAATTACAAAAAAAATTACATCCAGATATAAGTCCAGAAACAGCAAGGTTATCAGCGCTTGTAAATGAAGCAAAAGATATAATATTAAAAAATATTGTTTAAATTTTTAATTTTTTTTTTGAATTTTTATTGATAGAATATTTTAATGAATGGAATATTTTCTGCTTCAATGTCTGTATTAAAAGATGACTTAAGCTTAGATATTACCGAAACCATTAATCATGCGAAAGAAATTGATAGTTTCGGAGTAGGGTCAGCTTTTTTAGGGTCAACTTCGCAAGCACAACTGATATCTGTGGAAGAAAAAAAAGATTTAATTACAGAAATTGCAAAGCATAAATTTAAAAATTCTGTTTTGATTGGAACTGGTTGCAACAGTCTAAAAGAAAATATAAATCTAATGAAACATTCTATTAAAAATAGTCTTACTAATTTTTTAGTAATGAATCCTGCGTATTATGTTAATAAAGATTCTGGTGTTTTTGATTTTTATTCAAAAATTATTAAAGAAGTGCCAGAAGCTAAAATAATTTTGTACAATTTCGATAAACTTTCTGGCTATGCTTTTAGCGCAGATATAGTTAAAAAATTAATAAAAAATTTTCCACTAAATATTATAGGAATGAAAGATAGCACAGGTAATCTTTGGAATAATTTAAAAATCCCAAATTTTTCGATGTTTGTTGGAAGTGAGCGTAAATTATTACAAGGGTTAAAAATTGGATGCGTGGGTTGTATTAGCGCAACCACTAATGTAACACATAGTTTAGCAAAGCAAGTTTATGATGATTTTAAAAACAATAAAGACCAAACTGTAAACCAAAAACTTTGTGATGTTAGAAATGCTTTTGATGAAACTGGAAATTTAATTGCGGCACTACATAGCTACAAAACTCTAGAAAAAAGTTTTTACAAAAATATTCTTCCACCCTTAAATTTGCTTGACCCCATAAAACAGAAAAAATTATTACTTAATTTAGAAAAATTAAATTTCTTACCAAAAAAATATAAGGCTGCGTAGTATGTTAGTTGCGAGATTATTTTCAAAAATATTTAAGGAAGGTGGAATTATTTTAGTTGATTATTTAGGACAAAAGTATATTTGTGGGAATCCAGATCCACACAAACCAATTATTGTCAAATTATTAAAAAAAGATTTGAATTTAAAATTGATAATTAATCCAGACTTAGAATTTCCAGAGGCATATATGAGAGGAGATATAATTATAGAAAATGCTTCATTAAGTGAATTTTTAAATCTGACGTTTAAAAATGTTGGCAGAGGTGAAATTACAACGCCAGCCTATATTATAAAAAAATTCTTAACTTATTGGAGATTTGTTTCTAATTATAATTTACCAGGAAAATCAAAGAAAGATGTTCAACATCATTATGATGTAGGTGGACCAAAAGGTGAAAAATTATACGATATTTTTTTAGATAAACTTCATAGACAGTATTCTTGTGCTTATTTCAAAAATCCTGATGATACTTTAGAACAAGCTCAACAAAATAAATTAGATCATATTATTAAAAAATTAAATATAAAACCTGGTCACAAAATATTAGATATAGGATGTGGATGGGGAGGTCTTGCTTTTGAGATTGCAAAACAAAAACAATGTGAAGTTACAGGGATTTCATTAAGTGAAAATCAACTTAATTATTGCAAAGAAAAAGCAAAAGAAAAAAATTTAGATAATCAAGTCAGTTTCGAACTTATTGATTATAGACATGTTAAAGGAAAATTTGACAGGATAGTATCAGTAGGTATGGCTGAACATCTGGGAAAAAAATTTTATCGTACATATTTTAAAAAAATTTATGATTTATTAAAAGATGATGGGCTTAGTTTAGTTCATACAATTGGATCGATTGATCAGCCACAGCCAGCCGCACCCTTTATTCAGAAGTACATTTTTCCTGGAGGTATAGTACCTTCATTAAGTGATCTAATTACCCCAATAGAAAAAACTGGATTAATTGTTAATGATATTGAAACTTTAATTAGGCACTATGACAAAACTTTAGAGCATTGGTTAAAAAGATTTAGTGAAAAAAAGATAGAAGTACGAGAAATGTTTAGTGATAAGTTTGTTAAAATGTGGGAATTTTATCTAGGAAGTTGCGCATCTGCTTTTAAATATAGAGATCTTGTAGTTTTTCAATTACAGCTTGTTAAAAATTTTGACTCTATACCAAGTAATCGTAGAGACTATATTTACTCATAACTAGCTGATAAACGTAAGAAGAATCATAAAAAATGAAAAAAAAAAATAAAAAACAAAAAAAAAATAAATTTAAGCGAATAATTAAAAAAGTAAAAAAATTTAATAAACTTAAGATTAAGAAAAGAAAAAATAGAAAAAGAAAAAATAACAAAAAAAAAAATAGAGTTAAGAATATTTTTAAAAGAAATTTAAAGAAAAAAAATAAAAAAAGAAAAATTATAAGTTCTAAAATCAAAAAGCAAAAAATAAGCAAAAAAAGATATTATAAAAAAAAAATTAAGATTAAAATTAAAAAAAATGTAAAGAAAAAAAACAAATTTAAGAAAATAAAAAAAAAAATTATAATTAAGACAAAGCCTTTTAGATTTAAAGATTTATTTTTAAAACTATACAATCCTATTAAAATAGCCTCATTAACTTTTTTAAATCATAAGAAAAATCAAATTAAAAATAGATATATAAATTATTTGGAAAATAGAAAAATTGAAAAATTAAAAAAATTAGAAATAGAAAGGAAAGAAAAAGAAAAAAAAATTAAAGAAGAAGAGTTAAAAAGAATACAAATTAAAGAACAAGCTTTGAAGGATGAAATTAAGATTGCTAGACAAAGAACTAAAGATATAAAATATTTCTTAAAAAAAGAACAAGCTGAGATAAGAAAAGAACAAGCTGAAAGACAGCGCAAGTTTTTATCTGAGATAAAATTAGAAAAAAAATTAGAAAATTTTAGAAAAAGAGAGATCAAAGAACTTCAAAATCTTGAAAAATTAGCATTAAAAGAACAACGCTCTGATTATGCTAGTGTTCAAGAAAGAATAGAAGATATTAAACAAAAGTATAGAAATTTAAGAGATGAAAAAATAAGACAAAGAGTTGAACAGCTTGGAGTTCAAATAGAAGAAGGAGATGACAGAGACGCTTTATTAGAAAAAGAAAAAAAATATACTCTTGAAAGACAAAAAATTGAAAATACACTAGAAAGTTTCTATAGATGTTCAGCCAGTTTATGTTTTCAAATTAATAAAAGGTATATTCCAAAACATAGAAGTATTTTAAGAACAATTGACCGCAGGTTTGAAACTGGAGAAATTTTTATAAAATGGGATGATAGTGAAGATGAAGATTGGATTTTATTAATATATATTAAAAATAATTCACCAAAAGAAGGTATTATTATTGAAGATAAAAGCAATCCAGAAAAAAGTATCTCCCATGAATTGAAAACTACTGAAATATTTAAAGCTTCAGATTTGATGGTTGACTCACTTATACAGTTACTTGAAAGAGAAAGACAAAAAAAGGCTAGTTAAATTTTATTAGTTTACTTTATGGCAAATGAGGAATATCTAATATAGGTATGCAAGATTTGATTCTTTATATAGTTTTAACACTCGTTTGTATGATTGTTTTTCTTTTATTAAAACAAGAAAAAAAGAAAGATGAAAATGGAAATAAAGAAGAAATCGAAAAATTAAAAGAATCTTTCAACAATTCAATCAATACTATGTCTGGTTCAATAAATTCTTTATCTAAAGATGTAACCCGTGATATGACACAAGCGTTAACAAAAGTAGATGAAAAGGTTGGTGTTTTTAATCAACAAGTTCAGGAAATTAACAAAAGCCAAAATAGTTTTAGCAGAATACTTTCTGGAGTTAAGCAATATGGTGTTTTGGCAGAATTTTCATTAGCTGCTTTATTAAAAGATTTGCTTCCTGCAGCTCAGTATATTGCAAATGTAAAAATGAAACCTGAAGAAACAAATGATGTGGTTGAATTTGCTGTAAAATTACAAAATGATATTTTGTGTCCAATAGATAGTCATTGGCCAATAGAAAAATATAAAGCGATAGATGACGCTTTCCAAGCCAAAGACAAAGATTTATTAGCTAATGCAAGAAATGATTTAGCGTCAGCTTTTAGAGTAAAATCCAAAAGTGTAAGCATAAAATATATTAACCCTCCTAAATCTGTTGATTTTGCAATTGTCTACGCACCAACAGAAGGCTTGTATGCTGAACTCGCAAGTTATAGGGATCCCAAGACTAAAGAATTGTTGTTAGAAGAAATTAGAAAAAAATATAAAATAACAATTGCTGGACCAAATACTCTTTGTGCTATACTTCAAGCTTATCACCTTGGATTTCAGACATTGAAAGTTCAAAAGCATGCTACGCAAATACACGATGATTTAAAAATTATTACAACAAGATTCACAAAGCATTTTGATAGTATAAAAATATTGCGTAAAAAATTAGAGGATGCTATGAAAACAACTGATGATTTTGGGCGTGATGCAAGATCAATTATGAGAACATTAGAAAATATTAAAGATCCAGAACAAGTAGAAAAGGCAATTGAAGAAAATAATAATAAAATTAAGATATTAAATAAGTAAAAGTAATTATGCCAAATTTAGTATTTTATGATTTTGAAACTTGTTCAAGTAATGTTTCATATGGTCAGATAATTCAAGCTGCTGCAGTATTAGTTAATGATAAATTTCAAGAATTGGATCGTTACGAAGGCAGATGTAGATTAAGCCCAGGTATTATTCCTGAAGCAATGGCTTTAATTGTAAATAAAACAACTCCACAGATACTAAAAGAAACAAACTTATCCCACTATCAAATGATAAGACAGATGATGGGAAAATTTAATAAGTGGAAAAATTCTATTTTCATTGGGTGGAACAATATTAATTTTGACAGAGAATTTTTAAGACGAACTTTATTTAAAAATTTAGATTATCCTTATTTAACAGTAACTAATGGAAATGAAGAAGGTGATTTATTTAATATTGCTCGAGCAGCTCATCTTTATTATCCAGGCTGTATAAAAACTCCCATTAGTGATAAAAATAATCCTGTTTTTAAATTAGATAAACTTGCACCCATGAATGGTATTAATCATGATGATGCTCATTCTGCTATTTCTGATGTTTTGGCGACTGTAGAGATCGCAAAAATTTTAAGTAAAAATGCTCCTAATGTATGGAAGTCAAGTTTAATGACTACAAACAAAGATAAAACACTCCAAATTATTAGAAGTGACTTAACATTCTGTACAGATTTTTTTTATTATGGAAAATCTTTTCCTTTTATTCTTACTTTTGTATGTGAACACCCACAATGGGGTTATCCAATGTGTTTTGATCTTAAAGCTGATCCTAAATTTTATTTTAAATTATCAATCAACGAACTGAGAAAAGAGTTAAAAAAAACACCAAAAGTAATAAGAACAATCAAACAAAAAAAACATCCAATATTAATGAACTCAAGTTATGGAGTTAATTTTGAAAAATATAAAGATATTGGTGTTTCGAAGATAAATGAAAGAGCTGAGTTGATTAGATCAAATAAAGAATTTATAAATAAAGTTATTTCAATATTAGATGATGAAGCTAGTGAAAAAAAAGATTATGAATCTCAAGAAGATATATATCCAGAAGAGTCTATTTACAAAGAATTTACATCAAAAGAAGATAATGCAATCATGCCATCTTTTCATAAAGCTGATTGGAAAGAAAAATTTTTAGTATTACAGAAGTTTAAAGATCAAAGGTTGAGATATTTTGGAAAAAAGATTCTTTATGAAGAAAGCCCAGAGTCTTTACCTCAGGATGAATATGACAGTATACACAAAGAAGTTTCAGCAAGAGTTTTAAGTACAAATAAAGAAAATTGGAATACTATTCCTAGAACATATTCAGAAATCGATACATTAAGAAATAAATTTAAAGATGATAAAGATAAACTAAATTTTCTTGACCAGATAAATATTTTTATAGAAGAACTTGCTAAAAAATACGAAATGACCAGTTGACATTGATTATAAAATTAATAAATTAAACAATATTATGCCCACTAAAAATGTAACAGATGAGAATTTTGAATTAGAAGTTTTAAAGGCTAATAAACCAACAATAGTAGATTTCTGGGCAGAATGGTGTGGTCCGTGTAAACAAATAGGACCGATTCTTGAGGAAATATCTAACGAAATGAAAGATCAAATAGATATTGCAAAGCATAATATAGATCAAAATCCCAATCAGCCAACTGCTTATGGTGTGCGAGGTATACCAACAATGCTTCTTTTTGTTGGAGGAGAATTAAAAGCGACTAAGGTTGGAGCAACAACAAAAGCAAATATTGTTTCTTGGATTAAAGAAAATATTTAATTTAAACTTAAAATTTTTCCACATAGGTATAAAGATCCAAAACAACATAAAATTTTTTTCTTCTTATTTGATATTTTTTTTAAAGCGGAATGAATACTCGGAGCAGTATCAGATTTAATATTATATTTATCTAAAATTTTCTTTATTTTTTTAGGGTCACAAGAATTAGGCTCACCTGGAATATTTATAGCAATTATCTTTTTAAAAGTTTTCTTAAATTGTTTTATAAATTTTTCAGGCTCTTTATGTGATTGAATACCTAAAATTCCATATATTTCTTCATTTTGGTTTTTTAAATAAGAAATTAAATTTTTTGCACTAGTTTCAGAATGAGATCCATCAATTAGTAATTTTTCATTAGAATACAAAATTTTTTTAAGTTTACCTTTGTTGATATATTGCATTCTGCCCTCAAACCACATTTTAGGAATAGCTTTAAGAATAGCTCTATTTGGTATTTTAAAATCTCTTGCTACTTTAATCGCAAGTCCAACATTGTCCCAAATACCATCACTTAAAATATTTTTTGACTTTAATTTTAATTTTCCTAATTTATCCTTGTAAATTATATTTTTCTCCTTTTTTTTTAAAGTCCAGTCTTTACCATAAAATTTTTTCTTACTTGGATTGTTTTTTAAAATACTTTTAATTATTTTCATTGTTTTAGAATTTTGTTTTCCAACATAAATAGTAGTTTTTTTGCTTAAATATCCTACTTTTTGTAAACAAATTTCTCTTAAAGTTTTTGGCTTAACCCACTCCAGGTGCTGTTTATTAATGTTTGTTATAATTTGACATCTGGGTTCATTCCAAACGCGAGTGGAATCTCCTTTAAAAAGCAAACCACTTTCACATAACGAATAAGACACATTTTTTAATTTTGAAGCAGTTAAAAAATATACAAGTGTAAGAACTTCAAACAAAGTTAATTTGATTTTAAGTTTTTTAATTAAATTAATATTTTTTTTAATTTCATTTATTTTGATAAATCTATTCTTTAACCAAAAACGATGTCTTACATCATAAAGATGTGGACTAGTAAAAGTAGTAACTTGCTGATTATTTTGTTCAATTATAAATTGTAAAGATCTTAATGTTGAATATTTTCCATCACTACCAATAATATTGATTGGATTTTTAATTTTTTTTTGAATTTGACCTAACTTTTCAAGAGCTAGATTTACTCTTTTTAAATTAAGATTAATTTTTCTACTATATTGCTTTTGTAACTTTAGATAAAGGTTCGTTGATAGTATTGACATTTTCGTTTTCGTTTATAGCTTTGAATTCTCTTTTCTTCAATAGAATTGAAAGCAATGAACCTATCTCATTTCTTAAATTTTTTCTTGAAACAACCATATCACATCCGCCGTGCTCAAAAATATATTCTGCCGTTTGAAACCCTTCGGGTAAAGATTCGCCAATAGTTTGTTGAATAACCCTTGAGCCAGAAAAGCCAATTTTTGATTTTGGTTCAGCTATTAGTATATCTCCTAACATTACCCAAGAAGCAGTGACTCCACCAAATGTTGGATTTGTCATCACAACTATATAGGGCAAGTTTTCTTTTTTAAGTTCATTTACAGCTAGTACAGTTCTGCTCATATTTTGTAAGGCTATAGCACTTTCCATCATACGTTGACCCCCTGAACAACTAAAAAAAACAAAAGGCGTTTTATTTTGTATAGCATGATTTATTCCATTAATAAATTCTTCACCACTTTGTGCACCAAATGATCCACCAATAAATGAAAAGTTTTGAGCACCACAAGTTATGACTATTCCATTTAATTTTCCACTGGCAACCATTATTGCATCGTTTTGATTTGTTTTTTTTCTAGCATCTTTTAATCTGTCAACATATTTCTTGGTGTCAACAAAATCTAAAGGATCATCTGCAGCCTTAGGAGCAGATAAGATTTCAAACGCACCATTATCAAAAAACATGTTAAATCGGTTTTTGCTAGATATTTTTAAATGATTTTCACATTTGTTGCAGACATACATATTTTTAATTAGATCTTCTTTATACAATAATTCCTGGCAACTTCCCCCACAAGGAATCCAAAGGCTATCTTCATCACTAGAAGGTCTTTTTTTAAAAAAAGATTTTATTTTGGGTTTGATAAATTTTGAAATCCAATTCATAATAATTTTGCTTTTAATAATTTTACCATATTACTTAAATTTGTGACAGGATTTTGTCTTTTTTTAATTGACTCAGAAATTCCTTTACATAAGGCACTTCCAACAACCAAACCATCTGCTTTTTTCAATGAAGAAATAGTTTTACTGGTTATCCCAAAGCCAATTACTACATTTTTTGATTTATTTATTTTTTTGATCTTTTCATAATTGCTTAAAATTTTTTTAGGAGAAACTTTTAATTTACCACCTGTCGTACTTAACATAGAAATGTAGTAACACATTTCATGACTATCTTTTATAATTTTTTTCATTCTATTTTTTGAAGTTGTTGGAGCTAGAAGTTGAATAAAAGCAATATTCTTTTTTTTGCATTTTTTTGCAAAATATTTGTTTTCTGGATAAGGCAGATCAACAACAATTAAGCCATCAACACCAGTTTTTTTACATATATTTATAAAATTGTTCTCACCATATTGATAAATTATATTGTAGTAGCCCATCAAAATAACTGGTTTAGAATTTTTAGTTTTTTTAAACTTTTTTACTATTTGAAAAACATCTTTAATTTTTATTCCATTTTTTAATGCTCTATAAGTACTTGATTGAATTTGTCCTCCATCAGCAATAGGGGTATTGTGAGCGAAACCTATTTCACAAATGTCTGCATACTTGGAGATTGATTTTAAAATTTCAAAAGATCTATCTTTATTATTATCACCCGCAACAGTATATGTAATGAGAGCAGGTCTTTTTTCTTTTCTACATTTTTTAAAAGCTAATGATATTTTTGACCTCATCTTTTATATTTTCCTAATCTACTTTTAATTATATCTTTGTCTTTCCAACTATCTCCACAAGAATTAATACAACAGATAGTATCTTTGCTAAGTTTAGGTGCATCTTTTATTGCTTTTGCGAATGCATGACTGGGTTCAAGCGAAGGGCTAATTTTTTCTAAAGATGAAACTAATTTAAATGCATTTAATGCTTCTTCATCAGTTGCTGAAGTGTATTTTGCTCTTTTTGTATCTTTTAAAAAACAATGCAATGGAGAGACCCCAGGATAATCTAATCCCGCACTAATAGATTCTGTTTCTTCAATTTGACCTTCAATATCTTGATTTACGTATTGCGCTGCACCATGAAGCACTCCAATCTTTGATCCAAAAGTTAAAGGAGCTGCGTGTCTTTTAGAATTTTTAGGTCCTCCTGCTTCAATTCCAATAAATTCAACTTGTTTTTTATTATAATGCATAAATTCATTCCAAAACCCAAAGCTTGAGCTTCCTCCTCCAACACAATTATATAACTTTAATTTCTTAGGAATTTTTCCAAATTCTTTTTTCATCTGTATAAAGAGTTCTTTTGAAATTTGAGAAGTACTCCAACCACAAATCTTAACAAATATATTTGGTCCAACTGTTGAGCCAACACACATATGCGTTGTATCACAATTCGACACCCAATATCTCATACACTCACTTACTGCATCAACAAGTGTTTGACTTCCAGTATAAACAGGGACTATTTCGGCACCATTTTTTCGCATAGCATCACAATTAGGTTTTTGTCTGTTCATATCTTTTATACCCATAAATATTTTACATTTTAATCCAAATTTTTTTGCAGCCATACTCAACATTTTACCTGCATACCCAGCTCCAGTGTCTCCAACTACATATTTTTTACCTGCGCGTTTAGCAATAAGACAATGGACAGTCGCATTATAAATTTTATGAGCTCCTCCATTTGCTTCAGAGACAACTTTTGCCCATATTTGTGCTCCACCCAAGTATTCAGTTAAATTATTTAACTTAATAAAAGGAGTAGGGGCACCAACCCAATTTTTAAAATAGTAATCTCTTTCTTTAAGAAATTTTTTATCTTTTCTTAATTTTTTAAATAAAATTTCTAGATCTTCTACAGGTTTTTTTAAAGTTTCAGGTATAAAATTTCCACCAAATTTTCCACCCCAAAATCCATTTTTGTTATGTTGGTCAATTAAAGGAATATTTTTTTTAATTTTCATTAATAATATTTTTTAATCAATAGAGTTTAATATTTTTTTTATATTTTTAATTGGATCACCTAATGAAATTGACCTACCCATTACAAGATAATCAGAACCTAATGAAATTGCTTTTTTAGGAGTCATTATTCTTTTTTGATCATCATTTTTTATTTTACTTGTTCTAATACCAGGAGTAAATATCTCCATATCTTTACAAATAGACTTTGTTGATTTTATTTCATGAGAACTACATACGATTCCATCTAAACCAGATGCTTTAGCTATTTTTGAGAGAATTTCCACTTCTTTTTTTATAGAATTTTTAATTCCAAGTTGTTTTAAAGTTTTTTCATTAAATGAAGTAAGCACTGTAACACCAAGTAATTTAAATGGTATAGATAATTCTTTTATTTTTTCTTTTGCTTTTATTAATGTTTCTTTTCCATTTAACACATGTATTGATAAGTAATTTATAGGCAATCCATCTAATGATTCAATAGATTTACATACTGTATTTGTTATGTCAAAAAGTTTTAAATCTAAAAAGATTGGTATTTTTAATTTTGATATTCTTCTTATTCCTTCAGGGCCATTAGCTAAAAAAAATTCTAATCCAATTTTAATTCCCGCAATATAAGGTTTGAGTTGACTTGATAGTTTAATAGCTTGTTCAATGTTTTTAGTGTCAACTGCAAAAAAAATTTTATTTTTTTTCATATTAACTAAAAATTATCACAAATTTTGTAAACTTTTTCTTTCAATATTATTTAATTTTAATCTTAAAAGTGATGACATTTTAAAACTAGGAACTATTTTTTTTTCTACTAAAATTTTTTTTCCAGTTTTTGGATCCCTAGCTTCTCTTTTTTCTCTAGTTTTTACTTTAAAAGTGCCAAATTCTCTAAATTCACAATGCATACCTTTTGTCATAGCGTTTTCAATTTCATTAAAAATAATATCAATCATCATCTTAACATCTCTATATTTAAGATTGCTATATATATTGCAAATTTGTTGAACTAGCTCAGATTTTACCATTAAAATCTATTTTTTACTTTTCTTTAAAACTCCTCCTAAGATATCAGCAAGTTTTGCCCCACTATCTTGGGATTTATATTTTTTGATTGCTTCTTTAGTTTCTTGTTGTTCTAAGGCTTTAATTGAAAAACTTACTTTACGTTTAGAATGTTCAAGTTCATTTATTAAGACATCTACACGGTCACCTTTATTAAACCTTGATGGCCTTTGATTTTCTGGAGCTTCAGCTAATTGAGGTTTTTTTATAATGACTGACATAGCTTCATTATCATTAGGAGAAACTTTTATGCCATTTTCTATAATTTGCTTAACTATTACTGTTATTACATCACCCTTTTTCTTTTCTTTATAAAAATCAAAAGGATCATTTAATAGGTGTTTAGCACTAAGTCGCAGTTTTTCTTTTTCTTGGTCTATCTCGAGAATTTTTACTTTAACCACATCATTTTTATTATATTTTTTTAGTTCTTCAACATCTTCTGACCAGCTCAAATCTTTATAATGTATCATCCCATCTATTTCAGTTTCGCTAATATTAATAAATACAGCAAAGTCAGTAATATTTTTTACTCGACCAGATACAGTTGAGCCGACTGGCGAACTGTCTAACAACTTCTTCCATGGGTTAACTTGAGTATTTTTGTAGCTCAATGAGATACGCCTTTTGTCGGTATCTATTTCAATAATTTGTACTTCGATTTGTTGAGAGATAGATAAAATTTGATTTGGAGCAATATTCTTTTTTGTCCATGATAATTCACTTTGGTGAATTAAACCTTCAAGTCCCTCCCCAAGTTTACAAAAGACTCCATATTGTTGAATTTTAGTAACTTCACCTTTGTAAATTTTATTTAGCTCAAAGTTTTTAATAGTTTCTATATACGGATCAGGTGTTAATTGTTTAATACCTACTGAAACTTTTTTAGTTTCTGGATCTATCTTAGTAATTTTTACTTTAAGTGTTTGACCAACTGAAATTAATTCTGAAGGTCTGTTTACACGGCTCCATGATATGTCAGTAATATGAAGTAATGCATCTATACCATTAAGATCTAGAAATGCTCCCCAGTCAGTAAGGTTTTTACAAACACCCTCAACAACATCTCCTACATTAATTTTTGAAAGTATTTCATTTTTACTTTCATTTCTTTTTTTCTCTAGAATAGATCTTCTGGATACAACGATGTTGCCTCTTTTTTTATCTAATTTTACACATTCAAAAGTTTGAGGAATTTTCATCAAGTGGTCAATATTTTTAAGTGGTTTTAAATCAACTTGACTTCCAGGAAGAAAACATAAGCAACTTTCCACATCAACAACATAACCTCCACGGCATCTTGATAGAATCATACCAGTTACTTGTTCTTGGTTTTCAAATGCTGTCTCCATTTTTTTCCACGAACGTACCTTACGTGCTTTTTCTCTACTTATAACTGGCTCTCCATTAAAATTTTCAAGTTTTTCGAGAAGTACATCTATTTTTTGTCCTACTTTAATTTTGTCTAATTCTTTGGTTAATTTAAATTCTTCTATAGGGATTGCTCCTTCAGACCTTAAATTTAAATCTACAAAACAAAATTTATCATCAACTTTAGATATAGTTCCTTCAACTATTTCTCCTTCTATAAATTTTCTTTCTTGAAGATCTTGGGCAAGTAGTTTTTCAAATTCTGATTTTGATGAGAGAGCTTCTCTATTAGGTTTGTTTAGATCATCCATACTTATTTATTAATTTTCTTCTTACTATATTAACTAATTTTTTCTCCATTTCTTTTTTATTTAATTTTGTGGTGTCTACTACTATCGAATCTTTAGCTATTTTTAAAGCAGATATTTTTCTTGTAGAATCATGATAATCTCTTGTTTTTAGCGATTTTTTGACCTCATTTAGTGAAATTTTTTTATTATTCTTTCGATATTCCTTTAATCTCCTTAATGCCCTTACATTTAAGGAACATTTAAAGAAAAGTTTAATATCAGCTTTTGGGCATATGACTGTACCAATATCCCTACCTTCTATGCAAACTCTTTGTTGTTTTGCAAAATTTTTTTGAAATTTTCTTAAAGACAATCGTATCATTTTAGATTTTGCTATTACTGCAGAGTATTTGGTGACCTCAGGATCAAACAATTTTTTGTTTTTTAATTGTTTTAAAGAAATATTCTTAGTTATTTTAGTTATAAAAGTTTTTTTATTAATTTTTTTTTTATTTGAAAGCAGTCTAAGACTCACATACCTATAAAGCAAACCAGAAGAAAGTAATTTTAAACCAAAATTTTTACTAAGTTGTTTTGATCCAGTTGTTTTACCAGAAGCTGCACCACCATCAGCAGCAATTAATATTTTTACATTTTTAAATAGATTCATATTTTGCTCCAATTTTTTTCATTAAATCTAAAAAACTTGGAAAACTAGTATTTATAGAATGAGATTTTAAAATATTAAAATTTCCACCACAAGTTTGTGCTAAACAAAATATAGACATTGCGATTCTGTGATCATACATGCTATCTATTTTATAAGATTTTTTTAAATCAAGATTAGGGTTACCATAAATTTTTATAGAATCATTTTTTAGTTTAGTTTTGACTCCTACTTGTTTAAATATCTTATTTATTAAATTTAACCTAGGGCTTTCCTTCTTATTTAATTCTTTTAATCCAGAAAAAGTTGAAATGCCTGCTGCACGAGCAGCTACAACCATTAAAATTGGAAATTCATCAATAGTTTTGGGTACTAAGTTTTTTGGACAGTTGATAGATTTTAGTTTGCTACTTTTAACGATTATGTCTCCAACTTTTTCACCACAAATATTTTTAATATTAATAATTTTTATATTAGCTTTCATTTTTATCAAAATTTCAATAATTCCATTTCTAGTAGAATTAATATTAACATTTTTAATTTTAATTTTTGATTTATAGCCTAATAAAGTTATTGCGATAAAAAAAGCTGCAGAAGAAATATCACCTGGGATAGACAAATTAAATGATTTAAAATCTTTTTGGCCGGTAATTGATATTAAATTATGCTGATTAATTTTCTTTATTTTTAAATTTGCACCAGCATATTTCAACATATTTTCGGTATGATTTCTTGATGGGTAAAATTCTTTAATTTTAGTAATACCTGGTGTATTTAAAGCTGCAAAAATAATAGAGCTTTTTACTTGCGCGGAACCTATTTTTTCTTCATGACTGATTGGGATTGGCATATTGCTCCCAGATAAAATTATTGGCATTGTTCTTTTTTTAGTAGTTTGAAAATTCATACCAAATTTTTCTAAGGGTAAAATAACTCTATCCATAGGTCTTTTATTTAAAGACTTGTCTCCAAAAATTTTAAATTTATTAGGGTATGAAACTAAAAGTCCCACAATTAGTCTAGCTAAAGTTCCAGAATTTCCACAGTTAATTGAAAGTTTATTTTTAGTTTTAAAAGAACTTAATCCATTGCCATAAACTAAAAAATGACCTCTTTTTTTTAATATTTTTACACCTAATTTTTTTAATGAATTTATTGTATGAAGCACATCTTCAGATTCTAAAATACCTAAAGCTTTAGATATGCCACAAGCTTGGCTTGCTATAAGAAAGAATCTATGACTAATAGATTTGTCACCATCGACATGTATTACTTTATTAAACTTTTTTATTTTTTTATTTATTAAAATAGAAAAACTTTTTGTCATTTTATCTATTATTTAGATATTGAAATTTTCACCAAAATATAATTTCTTAGCTTTACTATCATTGATAATTTCTGATGGTGTTCCACTAGTTATAATTTGACCATCTGATATAATTGAACATCTATCAACAATTGATAAAACATTTTGTGCAGAGTGATCTGTGAGTAAAACAGAAACACCTTTTTTTTGAAGATTTACTATTATACTTTTAATAACCTCTAAATTAATTGGGTCAACAGCTCCATAAGGCTCATCCATTAAAAGTATTTTTGGGTCATTGATTAATGCTCTTGCAATTACAAGTTTTTTTCTTTCTCCCCCAGATAAATTGTCAGCATTTATTTTTTTAAGATGTGTTAAGCTAAACTCAGATAAAAGTTGTTCAATTTTATCTTCTTGTTGTTTTTTATCTTTTATAGAAATTTCAGCAATGGCTTTCAAATTATCTTCACAATTTAAACCTCTGAACACACTATCATTTTGAGGAATGTACCCAATCTTAAATTTTTTTGCACGTTCATGGATTGGTAAATCGCTTATTCCTTTTCCGCTTACATAAACATCACCAGTATCCGCTCTCATTATTCCAAGTAAAACATTGAAAGTAACTGATTTTCCTGCACCATTGGGCCCGAGTAGTCCAAAAATCTCACCAGGGTTTATATTAAAATCGATTTTTCTTAGTATCAATCTTTTATCTATTGATTTAGATATATTTTTTACTGTTAGAATTGGTTTTGATTTAAAAGATTTGATTATAAATTTTTTTGGTCTATTGCTCATCTTTTTAAACTTACTTGTATCCTTTCGTCACTTTCATACATTGAAATTTTAGATTTTCTTGTAGTCAAATCTACCTCAACTTTATCAGCCTGTCCCGAAGATTCTTCATTTTTAAAAAATACATTATTATAAATTGTTACATAATTTTCTGTATTAATAATATCTAAATTATCAGAATTTGTAGTGTTTAGCCCTTCAATCATTTCTACATTTTGGCTAAAAAGCATGTCCTGTTTAGCTTTATCGTAGGAACCAAAGTCACTTGTAATCATGACTGTTCTGTCTCCAATATAAATATAAGCAGTTACTTCTTTCATCAATGTTATATCTGGATCTTCTGATTTGATCTCAGCAAATTTTGAACCAATTTCATAAGTATTTCCTTTTTTATCAAAACCAGTATATGAAATGTTTTCAAAAGTGTTTTCTGTTTCAGCAATGTTTGAGTCTAAATCTTTTTCTTCAACAATTTGATTATTTTTAGGATAAATCAAATAAGTAACAATAACTAAAACTATGCCAAATATAAGCAATAAAAATTGTTTTTTATTAAATTTAATCACTTAATACCTTGTTGAAGCAAAGCATGAATATGTAACAAGCCTTTTATTTTAAATTTTTTATTTTTATTTTTATGATCTTTATCACTCGAAACTAAAAGAGAAGTTATTTTTTTTTTATTCATTATATCAAGAGCTTTGACTGCCAACATACTTTCATTAATATATTTTGGATTTATTGTCATAATATCTTTAACTTTTTTTTGTAAAAGATTATTTTTGTTTTTTCTTCTTAAATCGCCATCTGTAATTAGACCAACAACCTTTTTCTTATTATCTTTAACTACTAAACAACCTAATTTTTTTTTGGACATTACATTGATAGCTTCATCCATTTTTAAATTTTGACTCACAATTGGAAGGTTTGTTCCTTTTATCATAAGATCTTTAGCAGTAATTAAAATTTTAGCTAATGATCCAGATGGATGAAAAATTTTAAATTTATCTTTCGTAAATTTTGTTTTATGCATTAATGCAACTGCTAAGGCATCCCCAAAAGCAATCATTGTTGTAGTGGAAGATGTTGGAGCTAGATTTGCTATTCCAGCTTCTTTAACTTTTGGTAAAATTATTTTTATATTACTAGATTTTAATAAGAGACTATTTTCTTTTGAGGCTACACCTACAATTTTAATTGAAAATCTATTAGCATAATTAATGATATGTTTTAGTTCTTCAGTCTCACCGCTGTAACTTAAAATTATTAAAATGTCCTGTTTAGTTATTTGCCCAAGATCTCCATGAGATGCTTCACTGGGATGAAGATAAAAGGAAGGTATTGAAACACTACTTAAGGTTGCAGAAATTTTTCTTGAAATCAACCCACTTTTTCCAATACCAGCTAATATAACTTTACCTTTGCATTGACCAATAAGCTCTATAGCTTTTAAAAAAGATTTATCAAAACTACTATTTAATTTCTTTAAAGCTAATATTTCTTCTGCAATGACATCTTTTGCAATTTTAATATAGTTTTTTTGTTTCATATTACTTAGTGTGAAAATATATCATTTCTATAATCAGCCAAATCAAGATCAACTCTAGTTTCAATAAATTTTAAGCAATTATTTAAAAGACTTATTCTATTTTCTCTAATTAACATTTTATTTAATTCTGCTTTAATTTTATGTAAATAAATTACGTCACTAGCTGCATATTTTAATTGTTTTTCAGATAAATTTTCAGCACCCCAATCTGAACTTTGCATTTGTTTTGACATATCCACACCAATAATTTCTTTTACAAGATCTTTAAGACCATGTTTGTCTGTATAAGTTCTGGCAATTTTTGAAGCAACCTTAGTACAAAAAATATTTTGTGTATTTGCTTTTAGGAAATGTTTTAATACAGCAACATCAAATCTCGCATAATGAAAAATTTTTTTAACTGAAGGGTTTTCTAATATTGCCACTAGATTTTTTGCTTTATAATTTTTTCTATCTAATTGAATGATGTGACAATCTTGATTACCTGATGAAATTTGCACTAAGGTCAAGGGATCTCTTTTGGGTTCAAGTCCCATTGCTTCAGTATCAACAGCTATTTCATTGCCTAAATCTAAATCAGATGGTAAATCATCTTTGTGTGTTTTAATATCCATTATAGAAAGTAATAAATTATGAATGAAAAAATAGCAACTATATTTGGTGGATCTGGTTTTCTTGGCAGACATCTGGTGAGAAAATTAACAGAAAAAGAATATAGAGTCATTGTAGCTACTAGGTCACCCTATTTGAGTGGATTTTTAAAACCATTAGGAAACCCAGGCCAAATAGAATTAATCAAAACTAATATTTATGATGAGGACAGTATTAGAAAAATTTTAAAGAAGTCAGATATAGCTATTAACCTTGTTGGAATATTGAGTGAAAATAAAAAACAAAAATTTGAATTTCTTCATTCAGAATTTACTAAACTTTTGGCAAAACTTTGTGCTGAGTTAAATCTTAAAAAATTAATACATATAAGCGCTTTAGGGGTTAAAGAAAATCACACATCTAAATATATGCAGTCTAAATTTTTAGGAGAAAAAAATATAATAAATAATTTTGATGCGTCTATAATTTTAAGACCATCAATTATTTTTGGACCTGAGGATAAATTTTTTAATACATTTGCTTCTATAGCACAATTTTCTCCAATTCTGCCTTTGATTGGTGGCGGTCATACAAAGTTTGAGCCAGTTTATGTTAATGATGTTGCTGAAGCTATAGTAAGATCGATTGAATTAAATATTTTTAAACCAACAATATATGAATTAGGTGGTCCTTCTATATATTCATTTAAAGAACTTTTAAATATTTTGTTAAAAACCATCAAAAAGAAAAGATTATTAGTTCCAATCCCTTTTAGTGTTGCGAGATTAAATTCATATTTTTTACAAATGATGCCAAACCCCCTTCTTACACCTGATCAAGTAGAATTACTTAAATATGATAATATTGCTTCAGGACAATTTCCAAATTTAAATGACCTTGATATTTATCCATCCAACGTTCAAAGTATTTTGCCTAAATATATCTATAGATTTAGAACAGGCGGACAATTTGGTTAATAAAACTATAAACCAAAACCAGTTGGAATAATTATATAGTGAATTGATAATACGATACCAACCGAAACACTTAATCCGAATATCATTTTGACAAAGTCTTTACCAATTAACGGAAACACGTACTTAAACTTATATTCTTTGTTCATCGTAGAGATTGCAAGTTCTCTACCACATAATAATCCTACAAATACCCATGTAGTTGACATAGGAAGATCGTTTAGTTCTTTAAAGTAATAAAGAACACCAGCATAAATGGTATTAATAATAGTTGCAGATCTTGCATATCTTGTTCCAGTTTTATCTAAAACAACTTTTTGTATTGGTCCACCATGAATATAGAAAATATAGAACAATAAAGCTGTAAAGTAAGCTAGAACAATTAATAATAAAGTTACATCTAATTGTCTTGGAAGATACACTGCAATGTTTGCTACATCGTGAGATATCAAGATGTTTATGGAAGAGTAAAATAATTATTTTACAAGAAAATTCACTTTTTTATTTGATAGATTTAAATGAATTTTTTTATATGAACCAAAATTATCTCCATCAATTTGAACTGGTA
>NZIO01000047.1 GCA_002689925.1 Candidatus Pelagibacter sp. | reverse complement strand
TAATGATGATGGATCGTTTGAACGATGCCAAATTATTATGCAGAAGACACAATATAAAAAATCCCGTTATTGGAATACGATGATGATGAATCAGAAAATTAAATCCAGTGATGGGTCACTAAGAACATTACCAATGTTTGCTAATGTATACAAAATGGAAGGTGTGCAAGAAGCAAATAAAAAGAATGATTGGTGGGGATGGAAAATCACCTTGGATAAATCAGTCAATGATATTCCTAATCCATCTTATATAGTGGAGGAGGCTAAACATTTTCATGAGCTTGTGACATCAGGATCTATCGATCCTGCTCCAGAGGCAAATAATGATAATGACGATAGCGGTTTAAAAGACGTTACACCCAATGTGGATAGTGGCGTTTTAGGATCGTAATCACCTTAATTATCTAGGTTAGGGGCCTTCAAGGCCCCTAGTTATATTATTATTTATGAAAGTAGAAAAATTTAAAAATATATTTGATGGGTTAGATAGAGCTCACGGTTTTTATGAGTACACCCAAACAAAACAAAATGGCAAGCGTGATGGACGCATGCGTACAGTTCATGAAGAACCTACTTTACAAATGTTTCAGGATCATCTGGAAGGAAAAGATCGTGCTTTAGGTATTGTTCCCATTCGAGACGATGCAACTTGTACGTGGGGCTGTATTGATATTGACGAGTACCCTTTGGATCATAAAAAAATATTATCACAAATACGAAAATACAAACTACCATTAGTGATGTGTGCCTCCAAATCTTTTGGCGCTCATCTTTTTTTATTTTCCAAAAATCCACAACCTGCTTTTCTCTTTGATGAAAAGTTAAAAGAAATACGCGCTCATCTTGGCTATGCAAAAGCGGAGGTATTTCCTAAACAAATTAAACTCTCTGATGAGCAAGACACTGGATCGTGGCTGAACTTACCTTATCACGGCGAAACACGGTACGCGTTTCTTGATAATGGTGAAGGTGCTACACTAGAAGAATTCTTTGAGTTATATGATAAATTTGTCTGTGATGATATTGGTAAAATATTAATACAGGTAGAAGATAATAACATGGCTGATGGCCCTCCATGTTTAGAAATTTTAACGGATCAAGGCTATCCAGAAGGGACAAGAAATAATGGATTATTTAATGTGGGAATTTTTTATCGTAAGTCTAATCCTGATGACTGGAAGAATTTATTAGAAACATATAACCGCGAATACATGGATCCACCTTTAAATACTAATGAGGTAGGTATTATTATGAAACAAGTTGGCGCTGATAAAGCTGATGGTGCCATGAAATATATGTATAAATGTAATGATCAACCTATCGCTAGTGTTTGTCAAAAAGCTAAATGTAAATTAAGAAAGTTTGGCGTAGGCACATCAGGTCAAGATCATCCTGTATATGCAAACTTACGTGTCACGGATCGCGAACCACGTATTTGGTATCTTGATATAGATTCTCATCCAGTAGAAACACAAGTACAAGATGAAATAGAATACCATCATCGCTTACGTAAATTAGTTAAAAGAAAATTATTACGTTACATACCTATGATGAAACAAGCTGACTGGGAAGAAATACAGTCAGGATTATTTGAAACAATTACTACAATTAATATGCCTGAAGATGTATCTAAGGTGGGTGAGTTTAAAGATTATTTATTTGAGTTTTGTACCGCAAGAGGTGAGTCGTTTGATATTGATGAATTAGATATGGAAAAACCCTATACTAATGCCGAAGAGAATTCGACATACTTTCGTTTACGTGACTTATCAAAATGGTTAGAGAATACGAAAAACTTTAAAGAGAATAGATCTTGGTTAGTTCAACGAATAAAAGATCTAGAGGGTAAAGATGTGATGGTATATCCAAAAGGAATACAAACAAGAGCGTGGAAAATACCTGCATATACACAACCTAAAAAGATGGAAAAGATGCCTAATTTAAAAACAGAAGAAAAAACAGATAAAGATATTTTAGGAGGAACCGAAGATGAGGTTATACCATTTTAATTATGGAGAACTATAAAGTAATGCCAATAAAATATGAAGAAACAAAGCCTTTTATATTAGGAATTCATTATGCAAAAAGAATGCCAATGATACAGTTTTCTTTTGGTTTATTTTTTAATGATGAATTAGTTGGTGTTGTTTGTTATGGATCTCCAGCTTCTCAATCTTTATGTAGAGGTATTGCAGGAGATGAGTACAGGAAAAAAGTATTAGAATTAAATAGGCTTGTTTTAAAAAACAATATTAAAAATGAGGCTTCTTTTTTAGTGAGTAATTCTTTTAAGCTTTTACACAGACCAGTTATAATTGTTTCTTATGCAGATACGAGTCAACATCACACAGGATATATTTATCAAGCTACAAATTTTTTATATACTGGTTTGTCTGATAAAAGAACTGAATGGAGAATGAAAGGAACAAATAAACATAGTAAAACAATATGTGAGCAATATACATTGGAACAAAGAAAAAATAATCCAGATAAATTTCATGTTGTACAACGCCCTAGAAAACATCGTTATCTTTATGTTATAGCAAATAAAAAAGATAAAAAACAAATCTTAAAAAATTTTAAGTATCCAATTTTAGATTACCCTAAGTTTAAAAATAAAAATTACAAAACAAATACAAACATAGAGACACAAGGAGTATTGTTTTAATGATTAATATAATTGTAGGACCTCCTGGTACAGGCAAAACAACAGAGCTGTTAAATATATGTCAGCAAAAAAAAGAACAGGGTGTTCCTTGGGAAAGAATTGGTTTCTTTTCTTTTTCTAAGAAAGCAGCGTATGAAGCTAAGGATAGAGCAAGACATAAGTTTCAAGCAAGTAGAGATGATTTAACTCACTTTAGAACGTTACATAGTTTTGCTTTTAGACATCTAGCTGTTAAAGAAGATAACTTAATGAAACAAAAACATTGGAAAGAGTTGTCTTCAAAAGTTGGTTTTAATTTAGTTTTTAATGATAATGATGATTCTGTTTATACGAATTCTAATCATCAATTTATAAATCTTATTAACAAAGCGCGCTTAAAAGATATTAGTTTAGCTGAAGAGGTAAGACTTTATCCTGATCCAATTAATATGGTTAAGTTAGATTATTTAAACAGAGTTATAAATAAATACAAAAAAGTTAATGAGCTTTATGATTATACAGATATGATTGTTGATTACACAACTGACACAGTTTCGACACAGTTTGATGTGCTCTTTATAGACGAAGCTCAGGATATGCCTCGCGTTCAATATAACATGGTAGATAAATTAATTAGTAATAGTAAAGAGGTTTACATTGCAGGTGATGATGATCAAGCTATCTTTCGTTGGTCAGGCGCTGATGTAGATAAATTTATATCTCTACAAGGAACAGTAAAAGTTTTAGATAAATCGTATCGTTGTCCGCGAAGAGTGTTTCGATTAGCTAATAATATTATTACTAAAATACGAAACAGGCGTCCTAAAGTTTGGCAACCAAAAGAAGATGAAGGTAAAATATATCGTATACCACATTTACGACACATTGATTTATCTTCTGGCAACTGGTTGATCCTTGGCAGAACAAAAAAAATTAGAAATGAAATGATAGAAGAAATACTTTTAGAACAAGGTTATTGGTATGGAAGAGGTGAGCATAGACCAGTGTCTACGACTGTTTTGGGGGCTATCGATGTATGGAAAAAATTAAAGTTTGGCAACACGGTTACCTTAACAGAGGTTAAAACTTTGTATAATAAAATAAAAACTAAAGTTGGAATTAAACATGGTCACAAAACAATGAAAGTGGAGAATGATAAACAATTATTTTCATTACAGCAACTAAAAGATCATCATGGTTTACTTGTCGATGGAGAATGGTGGGACGTACTCAGTTCTTTAACACCTTTTGAAATTACTTATTTACGGCGGCTTGAGAAAATAGGTGAAGACATAACAGCAGAACCACGAATTCGTGTTTCTACAATTCATCAAGCTAAAGGCGGAGAATGTGAAAATGTTATTGTGTTATTAGATTTAGGAAAGATTGTTTACAGATCTTATTTAAAAAATCCTGATGATGAACACCGTGTTTTTTATGTTGCTGTCACCAGAGCTAAAAACAATTTGTATATTGTTGAGGCTCAAAAACAACAAGGTTACCGAATGTACGGTGATGAAAGGATGCATGATGATTTATAAAAAGATACTTAACAAAGCCATTGAATTGATCGGCGGAGCACGAAACACGGATTACGGAGATCGGGTTACCAATCATCAAAACATCGCTAACTTATGGTCTGCTTTTTTAAATAAAAAAATATCAGCTCATGATGTAGCAATTTGTATGGCTTTAGTTAAAGTAGCTCGTCTCATGCATAGTCGTAAATCTGATAGTTATGTAGACCTAGCAGCGTACGGCGCAATCGCAGGGGAGATAGCAGAACGTGAGGAGGGTAAAGATGCAGAATAATTTTGGCTTTACAAAATCCGAGTGGGTACCGCCTCATGAACTACCTGATATTACCGATGCAAAGGTTATTGCTTTTGACTTAGAAACATATGATCCACAATTAAAAACGACTGGACCAGGATGGACAACTAAAACAGGTCATATTATTGGCGTAGCGGTAGCCGTGGATGGTTGGAAAGGTTACTATCCTATTCGTCATGAGAATGGTTTCAATTGGGATAGAAGACGTGTTTTAACTTGGGTTAAAAAGTTAATGCAAACTAATGCTATCAAAGTAGCACACAATGCTATTTACGATTTAGGTTGGTTACATGCTGAAGGCATAGAGGTAAAAGGACCTATAGTTGATACAATGTTAATGGCTCCTATTTTAAATGAAAATAAATTTTCTTATGCATTAAGTGCAGTGGGAAAAGATATGCTTGGTGAAATAAAAGATGAAACACTTTTAAAACAAGCAGCGACTGAGTTTGGTATTGATCCTAAAAATGAAATGTACAAGTTGCCAGCTATCTTTGTAGGTGATTATGCGGAGCAAGATGCAGACTTGACTTTACGACTGTTTCACCACATGCGACCACTCATTGAAAAACAGAGTCTAAACACAGTGTATAAATTAGAGATGAATCTTATACCAATAATATTTGAAATGACAAAACGAGGAGTAAGAGTTGATGGAGATAAAGCAAGACGTTATAAAAAAAGTTTTAAGAATACAGAAAAGAAGATACTTGATGAAATACTGGCAGACACGGGTATCGCAGTTGATGTTTGGGCTGCGGCTAGTGTTGCAAAAGTATTTGATAAACTTAAAATAGATTATCCAAGAACAGAAAAAACACAGGCACCTAGTTTTACTAAAGATTTTTTAGTTCATCATTCACATCCAATTGCTAAAAAGATTCAAAGTGCCAGAGAGTTTAATAAAGTGCAATCAACTTTTATTGATACTATTTTAAAACATGGTGAGTCAGGACGAATTCATGCAAGCATTCATCAGATGAGAGATGGTACATCAGGAACAGTGTCAGGTCGTTTTAGTTATTCTAATCCAAACTTACAACAATTACCTTCTCGTAATAAAGAAATTAAAAAACAAATACGAGGATTGTTTTTACCTGAAGAAGGTGAGACATGGGGATCTTTTGATTATAGTCAGCAGGAACCACGGATCGCGTCACACTTTGCTTCAAGCTTAGGATGCGAAGGAGCTAAAGATGTTGTGGAAGAATATC
The DNA here is from genome assembly GCA_002689925.1 of Candidatus Pelagibacter sp. GTDB lineage: Bacteria > Pseudomonadota > Alphaproteobacteria > Pelagibacterales > Pelagibacteraceae. The sequence continues at coordinate 3,120 of NZIO01000047.1, read as the reverse complement.
AAAAAAATCCTGATGCAGATTTCCATAGTATAGTAGCAAACATTGCTAACATTGGCAGAGATCAGGCAAAAACTATTAACCTTGGATTATTTTATGGCATGGGCGTTAACAAACTTTCCAACGAATTGCAAGTGAACGTTGATGTTGCAAAAGAAATTTTAAAGGAGTACAATTCTAAGGTACCGTTTGTTAAGGAATTAACTAAACGCGTATCAAACTTCGCCAATAGTGAGGGTTACGTCTCAACAATCAAAGGTAGAAAATGTCGTTTTGAGTTATGGGAACCGACCACTTTTGGCGTGTTCAAAGCTCTACCAGAAGATCAAGCAAAATTAAAATATGGTAAGCATCACATTTTACAAAGAGCTGGTACTTACAAAGCATTAAACAGATTGATACAAGGATCAGCGGCGGATCAAACAAAACAAGCAATGATAGAATTGTATAAAGAAAATTTAATTCCTTTAATACAAATTCATGATGAGCTCACATTAAGTTTTAATGGTGAAGAAAAAACTAAAAAGAAAATAATGGAACTAATGACACATGCTGTAAAATTAACAGTTCCAAGTAAAGTTGATTGTGATTTAGGGAAATCTTGGGGTGATGCTACCTAAGAATATTGGCGGTTTTCTGCGGTAAAATAGATATGTCTTGCATATGATATAATATTATATAGTATATAATTATAATTTTAGAAAGAAGGAATTATGAAATATACTAAACAAGACTTATTTAAAATAATTGGCCCAGAATTTTTCTCTGCAATTTTTACTAAGAGTAATGGTGAAGAGAGAAAGATACTTGCTAAACTACATGTAAAAGATCAAAAGTTTTTTGCAGGTGGTGAATTACTTGGTGACAGAAATCATTTATTAGAATGCATTGATGTTAACGTTCTTAAAAAAGTTGATGATCCAAAAAAAGCTTGGAGATCAATACAACTAAATAATTTAATCAGCCTTAAAATAAAAGGTGTTGAACATATTAAGAAAGGAGAAAGTCATGCACAAGCAGCTTAAATTTATTGAACCAGTACAAATAGAAATGGATTTTAATGTTCCATTTACTTTCAAAGACAGCATTGCTAAAATATCTAGAAAAAATCCAATGAGAGGATCTATCTTACAAAGTTTATTAGGTGATGTTTGTCAGAATAAAAAATCTTCTTTTACTGATTGGGTATTAGATGCTAAAGAAGAAGAGCAAGAACAGGAGGATATATAAATGCATCCTGAAATTAAACAAGAAATTAAACTTTTAAAAGAATCTATAGCTCACTATGAAAGTGAGCTAAAGAGGCCTGTTTGGAATTATAAGTTTGATAAAGAAGATAGTCATACAAGAGCTAGAAGACTTATCCAATTTAAAACAGAACAATTAGAACAATTAGAAAGTTGGTACGCATGAGTATTAAAACTATTAAAATCATTCCTAATCCTGATGATGAGATTTTGGAGATACCAAAATTTTTACGTGACCTTGCTGAAAGGGATAAAAAAGAAGGTAGGCAAGGTAAAGGTTTGAATTCTGTTTCTGAGGCACCCAAGATTGTGGTGCCTTCATTACCGATGTCACCTAAACAAGAAAAGAAAAAGCGCCAACAAGAGTTGATGTCTTTTCTTGCTAGCTTAGTTGATACTGGTTTAAAGAAAAAACCACTTATTGCTAAGATGAGAGATAAGTTTCCTAAGCTTAGTTCTTCTCAGATTTGTCGATTTGTGAATAATCAATTGAAATTAAAAGTAATTGCAATTGATACTAAATATAAAACTAAACCTGTTATTATCAAAGGTAAATATTGGAGGGTCCTATGATTGATTTGTTTGATTTAAAAAAAGGTGAGGCTAAATATTATGACAAGCCACAAAGATTTTATGTGGTAAGAAATAATAATAACGTTCCGCGTATCACGATTAAAGAAACATATGCGGTGTGGAGAAGAAAAACTCAAAATAAAGTTTGGTTTCAATCAAAGTATGAAAAAGGAACAAGGTCATTTGATTTTAGTTATACAATAGATCAGTTAGCAAACAGTATTCCTGATGCTTTGATTATGTCTAAGCTATTTAAAATAGAAAGATCACAGGAAAATGTTGATAAGTTTAGAAAACAAGCTGACTTTCTTGAAGAGAAACTAAAAGATCCTAATAACTTTACTGCAAGTATTGATGAAGACTATTTAAGAAAATGGGGATCAAACTCTGTAAAGTTTGAAAAATTAGTTATCTAATGCTTTCTCTAATAGTACTTCAAGTCGTATCACTCGTTCTCTTATGTCTGGTATGTCTTGGAGTATTATTTTTTCTAGTTGCTGTTGCTGTGACTCAACTGCTTCTAATCGTTGTGACATCATTCCATAAGTTACTCCAGCACTTACCAAAATTAATCCTAGCCAAATAGCATTTCTAAAATTAGTTTCCATTAAATTATTCTCCTATTTAAAAACTCATCTCTTAATGAAGCATCTAAATCTTGAGGGTTTGAAACTTCTCCTAATGCATTAAAGTTTAAACCTGTAGGACTTTCTCTGTTTATTAAAGTTGGATTGTCTTTCATTTCATTTATCATATTAAAGTTATTAAGTCCTGTGTCTGGATACCCTGCCTTATTAGCTAAGTAGTTTCGATAAGCTGTGCTATCTAATGTAACACCTCCTATTCCGACATTATTAAATCTATTATTAAACCTGTTATCTCCTTCTTTTGGAGCTCCTGCTATCTGACTAAAATCTAAAGAACGATTACCGCGAAGCGCGTCAAAATCATTTTGATTAGCTTGATACTGATAAGGTAACTTATTTACTATTTGATTTACAGTAGAGTTATTTACAATCTCACCTGCAGTTTGTGCCTTATTCCATAATTCTAATTTTTGTTCTTCAGATAAATTGTCAGTATTAATGAAATTATTTTTTTTAATTTTTTTATCATTTTTAATACTTTCCATATCAAGAGAAACAGTTTCTTCCTTATTACCATCATCAATAGTAAGCATGTTTTTTAAATCCTTTACAAAACCTGATGGAGCATTTGCTAAATCTCTATACACCTTACTATCTGTTATTCCTGTTTTATCTCCTACAAGACTAGCTCCTGATTTAACTTTTCCACCCATTTT
>NZIO01000046.1 GCA_002689925.1 Candidatus Pelagibacter sp. | reverse complement strand
TTTAATTCTTTTTAAAGAGTTGGATATTATGCTCATTAATTTTATTATGTTTTAAAATTATTAAATTATTATTAACTATAATGCAAAATACTAATCAAGAAAAACAATCTTATCCCATGAATCGGGACTTTATATTGGGGAAAAAGCTAGAAGGTGGAATTAAGCTTTCCACAGTTACTGATTTTAAGCCCGCTGGTGACCAACCAGAAGCAATAAAAAAACTCATTACAGGAATAAAGAAAAAAGATAATGAGCAGGTATTACTGGGTGTAACAGGTTCGGGAAAAACTTTTACTATGGCAAAAATAATAGAAGAACTAAATAGACCTAGCTTAATACTTGCTCCAAATAAAACTCTTGCAGCTCAATTATATGGGGAAATGAAAAATTTTTTTCCAAACAATGCAGTAGAATATTTTGTATCTTATTATGATTATTATACGCCAGAAGCATATGTTCCAAGATCAGACACATATATAGAAAAAGAGGCTTCAATAAATGAACAAATTGATAGAATGAGACATTCAGCTACTAGGTCTCTTTTAGAAAGAGATGATGTTATAATAGTTGCAAGTGTTTCATGTATTTATGGTCTAGGATCTGTTGAGTCTTACAGCAAGATGACTCTAAAAATAAAAAAAAATGATATTTATAGTAGAGAAGATATAATTAAAACTTTTATACATCTTCAATATAAACGGAACGATCATAATTTTTATAGAGGAACCTTCAGAGTTAGAGGGGATAATCTAGAAATTTTTCCTTCCCACTTAGAAGATAGGGCTTGGAGAATTTCTTTATTTAAAGATAAAATAGAAAATATTATTGAATTTGATCCACTTACTGGGGATGAAACTAAAAAATTAGATTTAATAAAACTTTATGCTAATAGTCATTATATAACTCCACGTCCAACTCTAGAACAAGCAATCAGAGAAATAAAAAAAGAATTAGAGATAACTTTAAAAAAACATAAAAAAGAAAATAAACTTTTAGAAGCTCAAAGATTAGAAGAAAGAACTCGCTTTGATTTAGAAATGATGGAAGCAACTGGAACTTGTGCAGGAATTGAAAACTATTCAAGATTTTTAACTGGCAGAAAGCCTGGGGAGCCCCCACCTACTCTGTTTGAATACTTCCCTGATAATACTTTAGTTTTTGTAGATGAAAGCCATGTAACAGTTCCTCAATTAAATGGTATGTACAAAGGTGATTATACAAGAAAAAAAACTCTATCTGAATATGGTTTTCGTTTACCATCTTGTATGGATAATCGACCTCTTAAATTTAATGAATGGAATTCTATGAGAACACAAACTGTTTTTGTATCTGCAACACCTGGGCCATGGGAGTTAGAACAAACATCTGGAAATTTTGTAGAACAAGTTATTAGACCAACGGGGTTATGTGACCCTGAAATAGAAATTAGGCCAGCAAAAAATCAAGTTGATGATCTTTTGGGTGAGTGTAAAGAAATGGCAAAAAAAAATTTTAGATCTTTGGTTACAACATTAACCAAAAAAATGGCAGAGGATTTAACAGAATACTTGCACGAAAATAATATAAGAGTCAGATATATGCACTCAGATATAGATACTCTTGAAAGAATTGAAATTATGAGAGATCTTAGAATGGGAGTATTTGATGTATTGGTAGGAATAAATTTGCTTAGAGAAGGATTGGATATACCCGAATGTGGATTGGTAGCTATACTAGATGCAGATAAAGAGGGTTTTTTAAGATCTGAAAGATCATTAATACAAACAATTGGAAGAGCCGCTAGAAACCTTGAAGGCAAAGCTATACTTTATGCAGATAAAAAAACTAAAAGTATTGAAAAAGCATTAGCAGAAACAGATAGAAGAAGAAATATACAAAAAATATATAATAAAAAAAACAATATAACAGCCACATCTATTAAAAAAGAAATTTCAGATATATTGGAAAGTGTTTATGAAAAAGATTATGGAAAAGATAATATTGATATTGAATTTGGACATAATTTAAAAAAACACTTAAAAGGTTTAAAAAAGAAAATGAAAGAATCAGCAGAAAATCTTGAATTTGAAGAAGCTGCTAAAATAAGAGATGAAATAAGAAAATTAGAAGTTTCTGAGCTAGGAATAGGAATAGGTTCGAAATTAAGAAAGAATAAAAAAAATGAAAAAAATTACCCCGAAGGTAGATCAACTCAAGGAAAACCAGGCACAAGACCAAAAAGAAAACGGTAAATAAATGAAAGAAAATAATAATAAAGAGATTATTTCACCCTGTATTAGTATTTGTAAAACTGATCCTAGAACAGGGTATTGTTATGGTTGTGCTAGAACTAATGAAGAAAAAATATTTTGGAAAAATAAAGAAACAACCTGTGAATGGAAAAAAAATAATTTATATATATTAACTCAGCGAATGTCAGGATGGCAATTAGATACATTTAAAGTATCGTATGAAAATAAAATAAAGAATGGTCTTTCGCTATACAAAGAAAATTTTATTAAAATTTATGAAAAAAAATAACAACTTAATAATCACTGGTGGGGCGACAAGAGTTGGAAAAGCTATAGCATTACATTTTGCTAAAAATGGTTGGAATATTGCTATTCACTATTTCAAATCATATCAGGAAGCACAAAAATTAAAAAATCTTATTATAAAAAAGTTTTCTGTAAAAGTTATAATAATTAAAGCTAATTTAATTAATAAAAAACAAGTTGAAAAAATTATTCCCTTAGCAAAAAAGAAACTTGGAATGATAAACTGCTTAATAAATAATGCTGCGTTATTCGAGAGAGACGATATATTAAATTTTACTAATAAAAGTTGGAATAATCATCTAAATATAAATTTACTTGCTCCAGTGATCTTAATTAGACAATTTGTAAAACAAACTTCAAATAAAAATATTTCAAATATAATCAATATTATTGACCAGAGAGTATTTAAACTTACACCTATCTTCATGTCTTACACTCTAAGTAAAAGTGCTCTTTATACTTTAACAAAAACTATGGCTATGAGACTGGCTCCAAATATAAAAGTTAACGGGATTGCTCCTGGGCCTACTTTAAAAAGTAAGAGACAATCAAAAAAACATTTTAAAAAACAAGCAAGTTCGACATTAATTAAAAAACCTGTCCAATTAAAAGATATTTGTGATACCGTAGAATATTTAATAAATAATCAATCTATGACCGGGCAAGTTATAGCAGTTGATAGTGGTCAAAATTTATCGTGGAAAATAAGTGATGAAAAAGAATAATCTTAAAGTTATAGAATTAAAAACAAAAAATAAGAATACTGTAAAAAGAAAAGTATTTATTAAAGATTTTATAGTTAATGAAATAATTGGCATTCATAAACATGAAAAAATAAATAAACAAAAAATAATTTTTAATTTAACAATAGGTATTGATCAAAATATTATTCCTAACGAAAGAAATGTTAAAAGTATTATAAACTATGAAAAAATAACAGTTAAATTAGAAAAACTTGTTAAAAATAAAAAGTACAATTTTTTAGAAAGCCTAGCTGAAGATTCTATTATAGAAATCTTCAAAGATAAAAGGATTAAATCTATAAAAATAAAGATAGAAAAACCAGAGGCTATAAAAGCTGCTGGAGCTGTCGGAATAGAAGTTTATAAAAATAGAAATGATCATGAAAGATCTTGATTTTGGAAAAGAATTAATAAAAAAAAAAATCCCTTTTATCTCTAATAGTCCTGGTGTGTACAGAATGCTTGGCAAAAAGGATCAAGTGCTCTACGTTGGTAAAGCAAAAAATCTTCCTAATCGCCTTAATAGTTACGCTAAAAATAAAAATCTTCCTATAAGAACTGAACGAATGTTAGCATTAACTGAAAACTTAGAAATAATAACCACAGGAAGCGAAGCCGAAGCTCTACTTTTAGAAGCAAATTTAATTAAAAAATTTAAACCTAAATTTAATATTCTTTTGAAAGATGACAAATCTTTTCCATATATTTTTATTGAAAAAAATTCAAATTGGCCACAACTTTCAAAACATAGAGGAAAAAAAAATAAAGATGGTTATTACTTTGGGCCATTTGCTTCAGTAGGTTCAGCAAATTGGACTATAAAAATTCTTCAAAAGGTTTTTTTATTAAGAATTTGTAATGATTCAGTTTTTAAAAACAGACAAAGAGCTTGTATTCTTTATCAAATTAAAAGATGTGCTGGACCATGTGTAAAACATATTAATAAGAATGAATATTCTGCTCTAGTTAGTGATGCAGTAAAATTCCTTTCTGGAAAGTCTAAAGATATTCAAAAAAAATTATCTCTAGAAATGGAAAAAAATAGTATTGAAATGAATTATGAAAAAGCTGCAACTATTAGAGATAGAATAAAAGCATTAACACAAATTCAATCATCACAAAATGTAAGTTCATTAAATTTAGAAAATGCAGATGTAATATCAATAGCACAAGAGGCTTCCAAAACTTGTATTCAGGTTTTTTTTTACAGATCAAAACAAAATTGGGGAAATCAGTCTTTTTTTCCCTCTCATGATGATTCTCACAGTATCGAAGAAATATTAAGATCATTTATTGTTCAATTTTATGAGAACAAAAATGTACCTTCTGAAATTTTACTCAATAAAAAAATCAATGATTTAAAATTAATTAAGATTGCTTTAGAAAAAAAAGAAAAAAAAATAATATCAATAAAAACTCCAACAAAAGGAAATGCTTTAAAACTTTCAAAAATGGCAGAAAAAAATGCTAAAGAAGCATTAACAAGAAAAATTTTTGACTCAGAAACCAATATAAAATTACTTAACCAAATTGCAGAAAAATTTAAATTAAATGTTTTGCCAAGAAATGTAGAAGTTTATGACAATAGTCACATTAGTGGAACTAATTCTGTTGGGGCATTAATTTTTTTTAATACTGAAGGATTTTTAAAACAAAGATACAGAAAATTTAATATTAAGAATATAAATCTTAAAGGTGGCGATGATTATGGAATGTTAAAAGAAGTGTTGAAAAGACGATTTGCTAAAATTGTTGAAAATAAAAAACATGGCGATATTTTGACGCCAGATTTAGTAATTGTTGATGGTGGAAAAGGACAATATTCTATTAGTAGAAAAATACTAGATGAATATGGTTTTCATGATATTCCAATAATTGCTATTGCTAAAGGAAAAAAAAGAAATCAAGGTGATGAAACTTTTATATACAGAGAAAAAAATATTAAGCTGAATAAAAGAGAGCCTTTGTTATTTTTTCTTCAAAGATTAAGAGATGAAGCCCATAGATTTGCAATAAATAGTCATAGAATTAAAAGAAAAAAAAGTGTATCAAAATCTTTATTAGATCAAATAAATGGCATTGGAAGAATTAGAAAAAGATCTCTTTTAAACTATTTTGGATCTGCTAAAGCTATTGAATCGGCTAGTTTTGATGATTTAAGAAAAGTGGAAGGTATAGAAAACTCAGTGGCACAAAAAATTCATGATTTTTTTCATAACTAAATTAAAAATATGAAACTTAAGATACCAAATATTTTAACTATAGGAAGAATTATTTTAGTTCCTATTTTTGTAATAACTTTTTACTTACCAGGTTTGTTAGGTGATTTAATACCTTTTTTTATCTTTGTGCTTGCAAGTTTTACAGATTTTTTAGATGGTTTATTAGCTAGACTGTTTAAAGAAGAATCAAAACTTGGAGAACTATTAGACCCAATAGCAGATAAAATAATTGTAGTTACTGCTTTAGTTTTACTTGTTATGAACGACACTATAAAGAACTATGAAGTAATTGCTGCAATTATCATACTTACTAGAGAGGTTTTAATTTCAGGACTTAGAGAGTTTTTAGCGAAATCTCAAATTTCTATGCCTGTTTCTAGCTTAGCAAAATTTAAAACATTTATTCAAATGTTTGCAATAGCTATATTGTTAACTGGTGAAAGTGGAAATAAAATTATTAACTTTCAAGAATATAACGCCCATACATTTGGAATAATTTTTTTATGGCTCTCAGCTTTTCTTACGCTTTATACTGGTTATGATTATGTAAAAAAAGGAATTGATCACGCTAAAGACTAAAATAAAAATTTAACTATTTTTTTTTCTAACTAAAGCCTGATAACTTTCAGATAAACCAGTAATTATTTTACAAACTGTAAAATTATATTTATCAATTTGAGATACAGGAGTAATTTCTGCAGCTGTACCAGTAAGGAAGCACCCAGTAAAGTTTGCCATTTCTTCTGGTTTTATTTTTCTTTCTAGAATATTTATGCCTTTATTTTTTATTATATCAATAACACATCTTCTTGTTATTCCATTTAAAAAAGAATCAGGTATTGGTGTGTGTATTTTATTTTCTTTATCCTTAAAAAAAATATTTGCGCCTGTTGCTTCTGCTATATTTCCTTCATGATCAAGCATCAGTGAATCTGTAAAACCTTTACTTTCTGCTTTATGTTTTGATAAAGTACAAATCATGTAAAGACCAGCTGCTTTTGTATCCCAAGGCACAGAGTTGGGGTTTGGTCTTCTCCAAGATGAAATATCTAATCTAATTCCTTTTAATTTAAGTTTGGGATCAAAATATGAACCCCAATCCCAAGCTGCTATAGCTACATGAACTTTATTTTTTTGCGCAGATATTGCCATCATCTCACTACCACGCCAAATTACTGGTCTGACATAACCATTAAGAACATTTTGAGTTAAAACAATTTTATTACATGCTTGATTTATTTCTTCTTGATTAAAGGGAACTTTAATTCCCATTCTGTTAGCTGAATGAAATAATCTTTCTGTATGTTCCTCTAATTTAAAAATCTTTCCTTCATAAACCCTCTCTCCTTCGAATACACAGCTTGCATAATGTAACCCATGATTTAAGACGTGAACTGTTGCGTTAGACCAGTCGGTCTCTTTTCCATTGTACCAAATTTTGCCTGATCTTTTATCAAAAGGTATTGATTCCATTTTTCGCTTTATAGTTTAAAATAATTTAAGTTTAAATTATTTATTTACTTCAAAAAAGTATATATCTTATATAATTATGTCAACATAACTGACCAAAATATTTTATGAGAGATTTACTATATCTAAAAGATGATCAAATTAAGGATTTTATTGAGCTAATTTTTTGTGCTTACAGGGAAACGTACTCTGATCCAATTAAAATATTAAAAAAACATTCGTTTGGGACAGCTCATCATAGAGCAATGCATCTAATCGAAAGAAATGAAGGCCTAACTGTTTCTGAATTAATTACTAAACTTAAAATTACCAAACAAAGTTTAAATAGGGTTTTAAGAGATTTGCTTAAAAATAAAATAATATTATTAAAAAAAGGTGATTCAGATGGAAGAAGAAGACTGATTTATTTAAATGAAAATGGAAAAAAACTATTTAATGAAATTTTTTTAGAACAAAAAAAAAGAATATACAATGCTTTAAAAAACTCAGATTCAGATTCTGTAATAAAATTTAAACAATTATTAAATAAAATTATTAATGAATAAAAACAATAAACATATTCTTGTTGTTGATGATGATGATAGGATAAGAGACTTAATTAAAGAATATCTAATAAAAAATTATTATATTGTAACAACTGCAAAAGATGCTTTTGATGCTCAAAAGAAAGTAATGATCATTAAATTTGATCTAATTGTTTTAGATATAATGATGCCAGGCAAAACAGGTCTTGAGCTTACAATGGAAATGAAAAAGATTTCTAGTACTCCTATTATACTTTTAACTGCAAAAAGTGAGATGGAGGACAGAGTAACGGGCTTAGAAACTGGTGCTGATGATTATTTAGGTAAACCATTTAGTCCTAAAGAATTATTGTTAAGAATTAAAAACATACTAAAAAAAACAGAAATAAAAAATTTAGAGGAAAATATAAAAATTGGAAAATCTTTAATAAATTTAAAAAAACTAACAATTAACTATGACAATAAAATAATCAAAATTAATCCTACTGAAAAAAAAATTTTACAGAATTTAATTTCATATTCTGGTAAAGTTTTCTCAAGAAATGAAATAGGTAAAATGACCAATGTTACAAAAGAAAGAACTATTGATGTAATGATTACAAGGCTTAGAAAAAAAATAGAGCCTGACCCAAAAAACCCAAAATATTTACAAACTATTAGAGGATCTGGTTATGTTTTATGGATTGAATAGTTTTATTAAAAGAATATTACCAAAAAGATTTTTTTATAGATCTCTTATAATTGTTGCAGCACCAATAGTGTTAGGTCAAATCATTATTACTGTAGTTTTTTTAGACAGTATTTGGATAAAAGCTAACAAAGGTATGACAAAGTCATTAAGTGGAGAAGTAAGAACCATTGTTGAAATTTATAAAAATGAAAATAAAGAGAATATAAATTTAATAACAAATTTATATTCAAAAAATTTTGATTTTGTTATTACTTTTAAAAAAGAAGAATCTCTTCCAAGTATTAAAATGGAACGAAAGATTAGTCCAATGGATAGAAGCTTGAGAAGAGAGCTAAAAATGCATTTTGATAATTTTTGGTTTGACACAAAAAGTTACAAAGAAATAGTTGATTTAAGAATACAAATTAATAATGATATTCTTCAAATTTTCTTTCCAAAAAATAAAATAGCCCCGTCTTCAGTGAGAATTTTTGTTCTTTGGGTTACACTACCTTCATTTTTACTCATATTTATTGCAATAATCTTTTTAAAAAATCAGACTCGACCAATAATAAATTTAGCAAAAATTGCTGAAAAATTTGGAAGAGGTGATCAAGAGGCTGAATTTAGACCCTCTGGAGCTTTAGAAATAAGACAAGCAGGTTATGAGTTTGAAAGAATGAGAAAAAGAATTTCTGCTCACCTAAACCAAAGATCTGAAATGTTATCAGGGATTAGTCATGATCTAAGAACTCCACTAACTAGATTAAAATTACAATTAGCATTTTTAAAAGAAAAAGAAATTTCTCAAAAAATGTCAGCTGATATAGATGAAATGGAAAAAATGCTTAATGAATATCTTGATTTCTCGAGTTCAAGAAATAAAGACAAAAGGGAAAATTTTGACATAAATATTCTTTTACAAGATATAATTATAAAATATTTAAATAAAAATATTTATTTTGTAAATAGTGAAAAAATAAAAATTTATGGAAATCATAATGCTATCAAAAGAGTTTTTGTTAATATAATTGATAATGCTTTAACGTATGGAAAAAAAATTGAAATTAATTCAAAAAAATTGAAAAACCAAATTTTAATATTTATAGAAGATGATGGGCCAGGAATTCCTGTAAAAGAATATGTTAATGTATTTAAAGCTTTTTATAGGATTGATAAAAGCAGAAGTCAAAATAAATCAGGAGTTGGTCTTGGCTTATCGATCGCAAATGATATAATTAAATCTCACGGAGGAAGTATAACTCTTTCTTCAGGTGAAAAATTAAAAGGATTAAAAGTAAAAATTTCTTTACCTTATTAGAAGTTTATATTATTTTTTTTTCTTTTTCTTTAGTTTTGAAATTTCATTTTCTAACTTATTTATAATTTTTTTTTGTACTTCAAACTCCTCACGACTTACAAGATTTAATTTATTTATAGTTTTTTCAATAGTAAATTTAAGATTATTTTTTAACTCTTCCTTGATATCCCTTGAAGAAAGTGATCCTTTTTCTAATATTTCTGTAATTTTTTCTAAAAATTTTCTATAATCTTGCATAATATTTATTACTTTAAGCTATTTTAAAAATAACATAAAATAAATTTATCTTTAATTAATGATAATTCATAATTTTGACCCTGTAATTGTTGATTTTGGCTTCTTGCAGCTGAGATGGTATTCTGTCTCATATATAGCGGGAATTTTAATAGGGTGGTATTATTTAAATAAAGTCATTTCAAAGTTAAATACAAAAAATTCTTTAATAATAAAATATCAATATATTGATGATTTTATAATTTATCTCATTATTGGAATTATTTTAGGTGGTAGGTTTGGATACGTACTTTTCTATGATTTAAATTTTTTTTTTAAAAATCCAATCGAAATTTTATTAATTTGGAATGGTGGAATGTCTTTTCATGGAGGTCTTATTGGAGTTATTTTAAGCAGCTATTTTTTTTCCAAAAATAAAAAATTTAATTTTTTAAAACTAACAGACATGTTAGCTTGTGCTACTCCAATTGGTTTATTTTTTGGTAGAATTGCAAATTTTATTAATGGGGAATTGTATGGAAAAGCTACTAGCGTTTCATGGTCTGTAATTTTTCCAAAAATTGATAATATTTCTCGACACCCTTCTCAAATTTATGAAGCTTTGCTAGAAGGTATAGTTTTATTTATTATAATAAATTTTTTATCAATTAAAAAAAAATTAATATTTAAAACTGGATTCACTTCATCTTTTTTCTTAATTTTTTATGGATTATTTAGAATAATTTCTGAAATTTATAGAGAACCTGATGCTCATTTGGGTTATTTTTTCAATATTTTATCTATGGGAAGTATCTTAAGTATTTTCATGATAGCTTCTGGTTTTACTATAATATTTTTTTTAAAAGATGAAAAATAATCAAATCAGTCTAGACAAATTTATAAAAAAATCTTTGTACAACAAAGAAAATGGGTACTATTCTAAAAAAAAATTTTTTGGTTCAAGAGGAGATTTTATCACCTCTCCTTTAATATCTCATCTTTATTCTGAAATGTTAGCAATATGGTGTGTTGCCTTTTGGGAAAAACTAAATAAACCCAAAAAAATTAGAATCATAGAGCTGGGACCAGGTGATGGAACGATGTGTTTTGAAATGATAAATGTCTTTAAAAGATTTGATGCTTTTTATGATTGTTTAAAAATTAATTTACTAGAGATTAGTAAAGATTTAATAAAGAAACAAAAGCTCAAATTAAGAAATGAGAAAATAAAATGGATATCAAATTTAAATCAAATTAAGTCTGGTCCTATAATCTTTATAGGAAATGAATTTTTTGATTCCTTACCTATAAAACAATTAAAAAAAAATAATAATAGTTTTTTGGAAAAATATGCTTCATTTTCAAAAAATGAAAAAAAAATAAAATTTAGTTTTAAAGCTGCGGGAAAAAAACTAACAAAAGATATAATAAAACTAAAATTAAATGATTATGGAGATTTTATAGAGTATCCAATAATTTCTATTAAATATTTAGAAAAATTATCAAAAATGATAAATACATTCGGTGGAGGTCTTTTGATGATTGATTATGGTTATAATATAAAGAAAATGGGAGATACTTTACAAGCAGTTAAAAATCATAAATTTTCCAAACTTAACAAAGATATTGGAAAAAATGATATTAGCGCACATGTCAATTTCTATTTATTTTCTGAAATTTTAAAATCAAAAAAACTAAATGTTAGTAAAGTAGTAACACAAAGTGAGTTTTTACAAAAAATGGGTATTATCCAAAGAGCAAATATATTAGCAAATAAGATGAGCTTTAAAGAAAAATCTAATTTATTTTATAGAATGAAGAGATTGCTTGATAAAAAAGAAATGGGAGAAATATTTAAAGTTTTATTCGCACAAAAAAAAAATCAAGATTTTAATTTGGGCTTTTAGATGTTTTATTCAAAAAAATTAAAAAAATATAAAAATCTTAATCACTGTTTTTTTTCTAAAAAAGGCGGTGTTTCTAAGGGTATTTATATGGGTCTAAATTGTGGACTCAATTCTAAAGATAAAAAAAAAATATCTTAAGAAATTTAGATATTGTAAAAAGAAAAATAGGAAATAAGAATACTTTGCTAATAACATTCCATCAGAAACATACCAATAAAGTTTTTTTTTTAAAAAATCTAAAAAAAAGAAAAATAATTTCAGACGGTATCGTAACTAGAATAAAAAATTTAGCTGTGGGTGTTTTAACAGCAGATTGTGTTCCCATACTTTTTTATGATCCAATTGAAAAAATTTCTGGTTGTATTCATGCAGGCTGGAAAGGAGCTTACAAAGGAATTATTAAAAACACTATAAAAGAGTTTTTAAAGTTAAACTCACTAAAAAAAAATATTATTGTAGCAATTGGTCCATGTATTAAAAAACAAAACTATGAAGTTAAATATAGATTCTATAAAAAGTTTTTGAATAAAAATAAAACTAATCAAATCTTTTTTACTAAAACAAATAAAAACAAATATTACTTTGATCTTAGAAATTTTATAAATAAACAACTTCTTGATATAGGTATAAAAAAGATTGAAAATATAAAACTAGATACATTTTCTGATAAAAAAAACTTCTATAGTTATAGAAGATCTAATATAAATAAAGAAAATGACTATGGAAGAAATATATCAGTCATATTAATGACTTAATTAATTGCTAATTAATTTGAATTATATTTAAAAATGTATAAACATATTATTTCATGAAAGTTTTATCTGGAACAAGTAATTTAAAACTCAGCAAAGATATTGCGACTAAACTAAAATTAAAATTAGTTAACTCTAATATTAAAAGATTTTCTGATGGAGAAATCTATGTAGAAATAAACGAAAATATCAGAGGTAATTCTATATTTGTTGTTCAGTCATCCTCTACACCAGCAAATGATAACTTAATGGAACTCTTAATTGCTATTGATGCTCTAAGAAGATCTTCAGCAAAAAATATCACTGCTGTTATTCCTTATTTTGGTTACGCCAGACAAGATAGAAAAGTAGCTCCAAGAACAGCGATAACTGCTAAGCTTGTTTCAAACCTAATTACAAATTCTGGAGCCAACAGAATATTAACATTAGATTTGCATGCTGGGCAAATTCAAGGTTTTTTTGATATTCCAGTTGATAATTTATTTGCAACACCTATTTTTTCAAGACACATAAAAAAAAATATTAAATCAAAAAGTTTTGTTTGTGTATCTCCAGATGTAGGTGGTGTGGAAAGAGCCAGAGCATTAGGAAGAAGAATTAATGCTGGTATTGCCATTGTAGACAAAAGACGATCAGCTCCAGGTAAATCTGAGGTTATGAATATTGTGGGATATGTAAAAAATAAAACTTGTATCATTATAGATGATATAATCGATTCTGGAGGAACAATTGTAAATGCTGCAAAAGCACTTAAAGATAAAGGTGCAAAAGATGTATATGTTTATGTAACCCATGCAGTCTTAAGTGGAAATGCGGTGGAAAAAATTAATAAGTCTTTAGTTAAAAAATTAGTTATTACAGATTCAATTGATAACTCAAAAAAAATTAAGAATAGTAACAAAATTCAAGTAGTATCAATCTCTACAATGATGGCGGAAGCAATGAAGAGAATTTCCAATTCCACATCAGTTTCTAGTCTTTTTAAATAATTTTCTTGTTTTTTTTTTTTACATGCTGTAAAAACTTGGGTTCTTAAAATAAATATATGGAAAATTTTAAAGCTACAAAAAGAGAGATTTCTACATCAGGTGCAATTAATAAACTAAGAGCACAAGGGTTTATACCCGCTATACTTTATGGTGGTACAAAAAAAAATCTCCCTATAAGTATAAATAAAAATCAACTTAAAGATATTGTAAGAACAGAAGCATTTATGTCTAGTGTATTAGACCTAGATATAGATGGTGACAATGAAAAAGTAATTCCAAGAGATATGCATTTGGATCCGCTATCTAATGAACCATTACATATTGACTTCATGAGAGTGATAAAAGGTGAAACAATAATTATTGAAATACCTGTAAGATTTGTAAACAACGAAAAATCTCCAGGTTTAAAAAAGGGAGGAGTTTTAAATATTGTTAGAAGGAAAGTTAAACTAAAATGTCCTGCGGAAACAATTCCTAAAGAGATTGTTATAGACTTAGAAGGCACAGAAATTGGTACAAGTATTAAAATATCTTTTGTAAAACTTCCAGATAATGTTTTTCCTACTATAACAGATAGAGACTTTGTAATAGCCACTGTTGCGTCACCAACGGTAGTGGTAGAACCTGAAAAACCTGCTACAGAAACTGAAGAAACAGAAGCTTCTGCAGAAGGAGAAGGCGAAACACCTGTTGATGGAAAAGAAGTTAAAGCTGATACAAAAGGAGCAAAACCAAATGATGATAAGGAAAAACCTGCTCCAGGTAAGCAAGATAAAGGCAAAGATACAAAATAAAATTTTAAAAAAAAATTAGGAAAAGTTGAAAATGCTTCTTATGGTTGGTTTGGGTAATCCAGACCCAAATAATAAAAATAATAGACACAATATTGGTTTTAGAGTTATTGATTCGATTAATAAGAAATACAGTCTATCAAAACAAAAACCAAAATTTAAAGGTCTGCTAACCACTGGTAAAATTAATGAACAAAAGGTCTTTGCTATTAAACCATTAACTTTTATGAATAAATCTGGAGTTTGTGTAAGAGAGCTTCTTGAGTATTTCAAAATTTCTGCTGATAATATATTTGTGTTTCATGATGATCTGGATATTTCTTTTGGAAAAATAAAAACAAAGTTTGGTGGAAGTAGCGCTGGTCATAATGGAATAGAATCAATAGATAAATGTATAGGGAAAGAATATTCAAGAATTCGAATTGGTATAAATCACCCTAAAGAAAAACATTCTGTTGAAAAACATGTATTAGAAAATTTTACTGATGAGGAAGAAGCAGAAATTACAAATTTAATTAACAAAATTTCTTCTTCAGTAACAATGCTACTAGAAAAAAAGTTAGATCTTTTTTCTAGTAAAGTTAATCAAATTTAAAAATGAGCCTCAAATGTGGTATTGTCGGTTTGCCAAATGTTGGTAAGTCAACTTTATTTAATGCTTTAACAAACTCAAGCAAAGCCCAAGCTGCAAATTTTCCTTTTTGTACTATTGATCCAAATGTTGGAAGTGTTTTTGTTCCTGATGAAAGATTAGAAAAAATTAGCAAAATTACAAAATCAAAAAAAACTATTCATACAAATATATCATTTGTTGATATTGCTGGTTTAGTTAAAGGTGCTTCCAAAGGAGAAGGCTTAGGAAATAAGTTTTTAGCGCATATAAGAGAGGTAGATGCAATCACTCATTTAACCAGATGTTTCGAATCTGATGAAATTCAAAATGTTAATAACTCTGTCGATCCTTTGCGAGATATAGAAATAGTAGAAACAGAAATGTTATTAGCTGATTTAGAATCTATTCAAAATAGATTAGGAAAAAGTAAAAGAAAATTATTAGACAACGAACAAAGCCAAATTTTAACTAAAGCTTTAGATTGTATAAATAAAAATGAAGATATGACTAATTTAAAAAATGAATTTGATCAAAAAATTTTAAGCAAAACTGGTCTTTTATCTATAAAACCAAATATTTATGTATGTAACGTTGATGAGAAAAGCTTAAAAAATGGAAATAAATTTGTAGAATCTTGTATAAAAAAATATGGTGAAGATAATGTAATTGTAGTTTCTGCAGAAATAGAAAATCAAATAAATCAATTAAATATTGAAGAAAAAAAAATCTATATGACTGATTCGGGTATAGAAAAAACAGGTTTAGATTTACTAATTCAAAAAGGATATAAAATTTTAAAGCTTGAAACTTATTTTACTTCAGGCCCAGAAGAATCTAGGGCATGGACAATTGAAAAAAATTGTACAGCAGTAAAGGCTGCAGGTGTAATACATTCAGATTTTGAAAAAGGTTTTATTAGAGCTGAAACAATTTCATATGAAGACTTTATTAACTGTAATGGATCTAATAATGCAAAAACTATGGGCAAACTAAGGCTGGAAGGAAAAGATTATTTAGTTAAAGATGGAGATATACTACTCTTTAGATTCAATACGTGACCAAATTCTTCTCATACTTAAAAATACTAAAGTAGATAAAATAATTAAATATATAATTGCTTTAAATCCAATTTTATGTCTCTTTTCTAAATGTGGTTCTGCCGCCCAAGTTAAAAATGTAACAACATCTTTTGCCATTTGAGCTTCAGAAGCTACTGTGCCATCTGAATATTCCACTAAACCATCCATCAGTGGATTAGACATTTTAATTTTTTTACCTGCCATATATTTATTATAATAAACTCCATCATCAAGCTCGAATCCCTCCGGAGCATCTTCATAACCAAGCAACAAAGAATAAACATAATCTGCCCCACCTGTTCTAGCTTTCACTAATACTGACATATCTGGTGGATAAGCACCTCCATTAGCAGCAGTTGACGCTTGTACATTTGGATAAGGGCTTACAAATTTATCTGATAATCTCGCAGTTCTAGTAAACATTTCTCCATCATTATTAGGCCCATCTATTACTTCAAACTGAGAGGCAATATTTTTTGCTTCTTGAGTAGTAAATTCAGGTCCTCCTTCTTCTGATAAATTTCTATAACTCAAGTATTTCATTGAGTGACATCCTGCACAAACTTCTGCATAAACTTGATAACCTCTTTGAAGTGACGATCTATCAAATTTTCCCAATATACCTTTAAAACTCCATTCTGTTTTAATAAACTGCTCTTGTTTTTCTTCAGCAGCCTTTAAAGGCGAAAAATTTATAATTAATAAAATTAAAAATAGAATTTTGATAAATCTCATATAGCATTACTCGATTTATGTGGATCAACCACTGGCTCTGAAAGGCTTAAAGGAAGAGGTTTTGTTTTTTCATAATATCCTAAAACAGGCAAAATAATTAAAAAATGAACAAAATAATATATTGTAGCAGTTCTACCTAAAATTAAATAAATACCTTCAGGAGGCTTAGCGCCAATATAGCCAAGTAAAATTACATCTATAAGCAATATCCAGAAAAAACTTCTATACAAAGGTCTAAAAATTGCTGATCTAATTTTAGATGTGTCTAGCCAAGGCAATGCTATTAAAATAAAAATTGCAGCAAACATTAATATCACACCTCCAAGTTTACTTGGTATTGATCTTAATATTGCGTAAAAAGGTAAAAGATACCACTCTGGAACAATATGTGATGGAGTTATCATGGGGTTAGCTTCTATATAGTTATCTGGATGACCTAAAATATTTGGCACAAAAAACACAAACCCTAGAAAAATTATTAAAAATATTAATAAAGCAAATATATCCTTAACAACAATATAAGGATGAAATGGGACTGTTTCTTTTGATGTATTTTTAACATCTATTCCAATTGGGTTATTGTTACCAGGAACATGCAATGCCCAAATATGCAATACAACTAATCCAAAAATTAAAAATGGCATTAAGTAATGCAAACTATAAAACCTTGTTAAAGTTGGATTATCTACAGCATAACCTCCCCATAACCAAGTCACAATACTTTCCCCGATTAAAGGTATAGCGCTAAATAAATTGGTAATTACTGTTGCTCCCCAAAAACTCATTTGACCCCAGGGTAAAACGTAACCCATAAATGCAGTAGCCATCATTAGTAAATATATCAAAATACCTATTATCCAAATAACCTCTCTAGGTGATTTATACGATCCATAAAATAAAGATCTAAATATATGAATATATACAGCAAGAAAAAACATTGAGGCACCATTTGAATGAATATATCTTATTAGCCATCCATAATTAACATCTCTCATAATGTGCTCAACACTCTCAAAAGCTAAATCAGCATCAGCCACATAATGCATTGCTAGAGTCAAACCGGTAATAATTTGTGCTATTAGACAAAACGTAAGTATTCCTCCAAAGGTCCACCAATAATTTAAATTTTTAGGAGTTGGGTAATCAGTTAAATGATTAGCTAATGTTAGTAGTGGTAAGCGATCATTAAACCATTTGCCAAATTTAGATTTAGGTGTGTATTCATGATCACTCATATCTTAATTATCCAATCTTTATAATATTATTATTTACAAACTCGTATTTTGGTACTTCCATATTTGTTGGAGCTGGACCTTTTCTAATTCTTCCTGAAGTATCGTAATGTGAACCATGACAAGGACAAAACCATCCACCATATTCGCCTTTGTCTCCTAAAGGGACACATCCTAAATGTGTACAGACACCTAGCATAACCAGCCATTCAGGATTCGTTGCTCTATCTTCGTCCTTTTCAGGATCTTTTAAATCTTCTAATTTAACTTCTCTTGCTTTTATAATTTCTTCTTCTGTTCTTCTTCTTATAAAAACTGGCTTCCCTCTCCAAAGTATAGTTATAGACTGCCCTCTTTCCATTGTGCTTATATCAACTTCAGTGCTAGCTAAAGCCTTAACAGAAGCATCTGGATTCATTTGGTCAATTAATGGCCAAATAGCTGCTACAACTCCTACCGCCCCAATGGTATAGCTGGCTGTAAACAGAAATTCTCTCTTATTTTTTTTTATATCTTCATCCATAGATTCGAACTTTAAAGAATAGTATATATATATCAATTTAATAAAAAAAAGGTTTTTTTCTTTAAGTGGTGTGACACAAAATCAATTTATTAGATTAAATATGATAAATATTGCGCTTTATCAACCAGACATTCCTCAAAATACAGCGGCTATCATACGCCTCTGTTCTTGCTTAGGCGCAAACTTAGAAATTATTGAACCTTGTGGTTTTAGGCTAGATGATATTAAAATAAAAAGAATTGCCATGGACTATCTAGAAAATTGTAAAATTATAAGACATAAATCTATTCAAGAGTTCTTTGAAATAAAGAAGAAATCTAGAATAATACTTATGACAACTAAAGCTAATAAAATGTACCATACTTTTAATTTTAAAAATAGAGATACAATACTTTTTGGTAGAGAAAGTAAAGGTGTGCCAAAATTTATACATAAAAAATCTTTTAAAAATTTAAAGATACCTATGTTAAAAAATGCAAGATCACTGAATATTGCTACAAGTGCCGCAATTACTCTTTCTGAAGCACTTAGACAAACAGAGTTTATAGATGATTAAAGATTTATATTCAAAAAAAAAAATAGCAAGTAATTGGTTTGAAACTTTACAAAAAATATTTTTATATGAATTTCAAAATATTGAAATTAATTATGCTAAAAAAAATAAAAAAAAAATAAAAAGATTTAAAATAAGAAATTGGAAAAAATCTGATACAAAAGAAGAAGGTGGTGGTTCTAGCGCTATAATCAAAAATGGCAATGTATTTGATAGTATAGGTGTAAATTTTTCTGAAGTAAGAGGTAAATTTAATAAAAAATTTAAATCACAAATACTTGGAGCTAATAAAAAACCAGATTATTGGGCTTCAGGAATTTCTATTGTTGCGCATATGAAAAACCCAAAAATTCCAGCTTTGCATTTTAATACAAGATTTATTGTTACAAAAAAAGAATGGTTTGGAGGTGGAATTGATGCTACACCATCATTTCAAGATAGAAATGAAAAAATAAATTTTCATAAAAAAATAAAAAAAATGTGTAATAACCATAATAAAAAATATTATCTAAAATATAAAAAATGGTGTGATAAATATTTTTATCTACCTCATAGAAAAGAAACAAGAGGAATGGGTGGAATTTTTTTTGATCATAAACAAAAAAATTGGGAAAAAGACTTTAGTTTTGTACGGGATGTAGGTTTATGTTTTTTAGATTGTGCTAAAGATATTCTTGAAAACAAAATTCATAAAAAGTGGACTTTAAAACAAAAAAATGATCAATTTATTAAAAGAGGTCGTTATGTAGAATATAATCTATTATATGATAAAGGAACTAAATTTGGACTTAATACAAATGGAAATACTGATGCAATTTTGATGTCTCTGCCACCAATTGCAAAGTGGAATTAATACATGGAAAAAGAACCTATCACTGTGACAGGGCTAGAAAAATTAAAAGAAGAAATTAATTATTTAAAAAATATAAAACGCCCAGAAATTGTTCAGGCTATCGCAGAAGCAAGAGCTCACGGTGACCTCAAAGAAAACGCAGAGTATCATGCGGCCCGTGAACAACAATCCTTAATGGAAAGTAGAGTTATAGAAATTAATGATATAATTGCTAGAGCAAATGTAATTGATATTAGTAAAATAGAAAAATCTGATAAAGTGATTTTTGGATCCACAGTAACATTAATAGACCTGGAGAATGAAGAAACTAAACAATTTAAATTAGTTGGAAAAGATGAAGCAAATATTAAAAAAAATTTAGTTTTTTTTAAATCACCTATTGGAAAAGGTCTTATTGGCAAAAAAAAAGGTGAGTTAGTTACTATAAAAATACCTTCTGGAGAGAAAAGTTTTGAAATTAAATCTGTAAAATATATTTAATTTTTTTTTGCATTTTCTAAAATTTTATCTACTTCTTCATTATTTATTTTAAAATTATTTTTTATCCAAAAACCCTCTAGTTGTTTAATTACCTTACCTAATTTTGGACCTTCTTTAAATGCATACTTGCTTACTAGATAATTTGAAGTAATTGGAAAAACTGGTTTTTTTTGATTTTCTAAAAAATATAAACTTTTTTTTATTAAAGATGCTTTGGATTTTTCATTAGCAAAATAAGAAAATAAAACTATATCTTTGACACTTTTATTATCATAATAATATAAAAGTTTTTTAAGTTCTGTTTCATCATAAAAGTTTTTTTCAAAAGAGTATTTTAGAGTTTGTTGTATACAATTTAGTCTATTTTTAATTTTGTTGGAAAGATTATATTTATAAGAAAAGTACTGATAGTTATCACTCTCATCAACAGTTAATATTGCTAGAAGTAAAACCATATCAAATTTATCTTGTAAACTTTTATCAATTTTTTTTAGTCTTTTAAATCTTTCAAAAAATTTTAACTCAGGAAATATATTTAATATAATAAATTTGCTATCTTCATTATAAAAAATATTAAAAA
This sequence comes from Candidatus Pelagibacter sp., assembly GCA_002689925.1. GTDB lineage: Bacteria > Pseudomonadota > Alphaproteobacteria > Pelagibacterales > Pelagibacteraceae. The sequence goes on along the minus strand of NZIO01000046.1, from coordinate 13,831 downwards.
AATCTTTTAAACTTAATATTTTGATCAATTCATCAATTTTTCTTTCTTTAGAAATTTTATTCATTCCATTCAAATTTTTTTTGATTGATTTTATTATTTTAGGATCATGTTCGTTTTTGCTATATTGTGAAAAAAATCTTAAATATCTTAAAATTCTTAAATAATCTTCAGATATTCTTTGATTAGAATCTCCTATAAATTTTATATAGCCTTGATTTAAATCTTGTACCCCATTAAAAGGATCAAATACTTTTCCTTTGATATTTGAATATATTGCATTGATTGTAAAATCTCTCCTTGATGCATCTTGTGTCCAATCATCAATAAAATCTACATCTGCATGACGACCATCTGTCGTTATATCTTTTCTTAAAGTAGTAATTTCAAATTTTTTATCATTTAATAAAGCTGTAACTGTTCCATGTGAAATTCCTGTTTCGATAACCCTGAATCCTTTTTTTGTTAATCTTTCTACAACATCTTTTGGCTTGTATGTTGTTGCAATATCAATGTCATCTATTTTTTCATTTCTAATAATTTTTCTTACACACCCTCCAACAAACATAGTGGACTTTATTGAATTATTTTCTGATAAGGCTGAAAAAATTAACTTAACTTCACTAAACTTTCCTAGTTTCTTTAAGTTCATAGCTAAACTTAATGAGGACATGCTATTTAAAAAAAATATTTTTTTAATTATTTCAAACATTTTAATGGCTGGGGCGCTAGGATTCGAACCTAGGATCGCGGTACCAAAAACCGCTGCCTTACCGCTTGGCTACGCCCCAAAATAATAACTTCATATATCATAAAAATATAAATTTATATAGTTTTACATGCTTTTGACCAGTAACTAGAAAATTTTTTTTTGAGTGATGACTGGGCCAATTTTGCTTTCTTATAATTTGAAAAAACTCCAAAACAGGCTGAACCTGATCCTGTCATTCTTGAAAACAAGCATCCTTTTTGGGACTCAATAAATTTTAATAAAATACCTATTTTTTTATATTTATTTACCACAACTGTTTGCAGGTCATTTTCTTGTAATTTTAAAAAATTTACTAATGTCTTTCTATTTTTTATATTTTGAAATTGAATCTTTTTTAAAACAGAAATTTTTTTATTTAGCATGTAAATATCCTTAGTAGCACAACTAACATTAGGGTAAACAATAACTAAATTTAAATTAAATTTTTTACTAAATCTTTTAATATTTTTATTGTCTTTTGAAAGATAAGAATCTTTAATCTTTATACCCAATGGAGTATCAAAACCTACGTTATTTGCAATTTTAAAAATTTCATTTTTTTTTAGTGAGAGATTAAATCTATTATTTAAGTGCATTAATAAAGTTGCTGCATTAATAGATCCACCTCCAAGCCCAGACCGATGAGGAATATTTTTTTTAACAACAATGTTAAAATATTTATTTAACTTTTTTTTTCTTTTTAAAATATTTAAAACTTTAATTATAGTATTTTTATTCTTATTAATATTATTTGAAAACTTTCCTACAAATTTAACCTGATTAAACTTTTTAATATTTTCTGATATGCTAATTAAATCATAAATGTTACAAAATGAAACTAAGGACTGTGTTTGGTGTAAATTATTTTTAAGTTTTTTTCCTACTTTTAAAAAAAGATTTATTTTACAATACGACTTTAAAATATAGTTTTTCATAAAGATTTATCATGACAATAAATAATCTTTTTTTGTATTTCTTTTTTTAATTTCTCTTCCGTTGTGGGAAGGCCTAAAACATAACTCCATGCATATCTAGCTTGTAAATATTTTTTTTGTTTGCATAAAACTTCAGCATAGTGATCATTAACTATGGGGTCAGAAGGCATCATTTGCACAACTTTTTTTAATATTTTTTCAGATTCTTCGAAATCATTTAATAAGTACATTGCCCAAGCTAATGAATCCATTATAAAAGGATCATTTTTATATAAAGAATTTGCCTTAACTAACATCTTTAGAGATTTTTCTATATTAACTTTTCTTTCTAACCAGGAATAAGCCAGATAATTTAAAACGTATGCTTGATCAGGATTAAATTGTAAAGATAATTCTAAGTCATTATCTGCTCTCTCCCATTCACCCATTCTTTCATAGCTGGTCCCTCTTCTGTCAAGAATTTTAGGTAACAAACTATGATTTTCAGGCAAAAGTTTTATTGCATTAGAATAATACTCAATTGATTTTTCATAAATTTTATTTTTTTTATAAATATCACCTACTTCTAAAAAATGTACATAATTTTTTGACTTTAATTTTTTAAAAGCATTTTCTATAAAAATTATACTTTTTTGAGTATTTTCAGTATTGGATATAATATCTGATATTTTTTTGTCAGAATGCCATGATGTTTTTTGACCAATTTTTTTTAAAGAATAATATGTATTTTTAGAAATCTCATAATTTTTAATCTTTAAATAATTTTCAGCGATAAGAACCTTATTTAGTTTAAAATTTTTATTAAAATAATTTGACAATTTTAGATAAAAGTTTGAACGAATATAATCCTCATCTAATATATAAAAATTTGCAATTAAATAAAAAAACTCAGAGATTTGGTGTTTAGTGTTTTTGCAATCAAAGTAGTTTTTGATCTTCTTATAATCCTTTTTGATGAAAAACTCTTTAGTTTGATTAAGTAAAAGATTTTGATTATTTTGTTTAATGCCTTCATCTATTTTCTTTTCTGCTTTTTCATTTAAACCTTTTCTAAGTAGATAATTTGATAAAAAAAAATAATATCGAGAAAATTGGCGATCACTATTTAATACAAGATTTTCAAAATAAGTTTCTGTTTCTTGATCTTCAAAATAACAAGCTGCAAATGTTTTTTGGATTAAATTCAAAGTATTAAGATTTCCTGGCATTTGTGAAAAATATCTTAAAGCTTCATCTTTATTTTGCTTTGAAGCTTCTAACCATCCAAGCATAACGTTGCTTATTAGTTCTTCTAATATAGAATCATGATAATTACTTTTTTTTAAAAATTTCAATTTTTCAAAAAATTTTTCAGAATCTTTATAATTTTTCTTAACTAATGAATCTAATCCAAGTAAAAGATTTGCGTCATAGAAATTAAGTGTATTTTTTTGTTTATTTAAAAAAGAAAAAAGTTCACCAAATTTTTCCAATTCTACAAGTGTTCTGATAAAATTTATATTAAAATTTTGATGTTCTTCTCCTAATTCTTTTATTTCATTTAAGTAAGAATAAGCTTTTAATGCATCATTTTCTTCTAGTGAAACTGAGCCCAATAAATATTTTAAATGAGTATCCTCTAAATTTAAAAATTGTTTATTTAAAGAATAAGATGGTGTAATATTAAAAAAGTATACAATTAAAAAAATTTTAAATATTTTAAACATAAAATTATAATAACTATAAAATGAAAGCAAAGTTAAATCAAAAATTAATTAATCTAATAGAATATTATAATTTAATTAATGCTGATATAATATTTAAAAATATACCAATTGATAGATCAACTAAACTGAAAACTCTTAATCTAGAGGGCTCAAAACTAGAAAAATTAAATAAATTAAAGAATTTAATAAAAAGTGTTAAAAATTGTGAATTAAAAGAAAGTGCAAATAATATGGTCTTTGCAGACGGTAATATACAATCTAAAATTATGATTGTTGGAGAGGGCCCTGGTGCTCAAGAAGACAAGGTAGGTCTTCCATTTGTAGGAAGAGCAGGTCAACTATTGGACAAAATGCTTGCGGCCATAAACTTAAACAGAAAAAATGTATATATTACTAATGTAGTTAATTATAGGCCACCTTCTAATCGAAAACCTAATGATGAAGAAATTTTTCGTTATTTGCCGTACTTGTCAAGTCATATAGAAACTATTAATCCTAAAATCTTATTGCTTTTAGGAAGTACTGCTCTAAATACCATTATAGGTGATGAAGAAGTAATATCAAATGCAAGAGGTAAATGGTTTCAAAAAGATATAGGCAAAATCAAGCCATGGGTTATAGCTTCTTTTCACCCAGCTTTTTTAATGAGACAACCAGATAAAAAAAAACTATCATGGGTTGATTTAAAGATGATAAAAGCAAAAATTAATCAAATAAACTTATCTAATTGAAAAAAATTTTAAAAAAAAAAACTGCAGGAGTAGATGAAGTAGGAAGAGGGTGTCTAGCAGGCCCAGTAGTTTCAGCAGCTGTAATTTTAAAAGAAAATATAGATTTAAAATTAATAAAAGATTCAAAAAAAATTAACTTTAAAAACAGATTGAAATTGGCTAAATATATTAAAGAAAACTCTTGCTATAGTATTGGAGTAGCTTCGGTAACAGAAATATTTAATCTTAATATTTTAAAAGCTTCTCTACTATCGATGAAAAGAGCTATTGATAAACTTTCACAAAAACCTGGTATAGTATTAATTGATGGTATTTTTGCTCCTAAAGGTATTAAAAATTTTAAAACAATCATTAAAGGTGATGAAAAAATCAAATGTATTAGTGCTGCATCAATTCTTGCAAAAACTTACAGAGATTTATTAATGATTAAGCTATCTAAAGAGTTTAAAAACTATTCCTGGGAAAAAAATTTTGGATATGGAACTAAAACACATATACTGGGATTAAAAAAGTTTGGCATAACGGTTCATCATCGAAAAGGATTCAGGCCAATACACAACATGTTGTCAAAATAAAAATTCTAATCACTATAAGTTTAAATTTTCCAGAAAAGAAATTGACGATAGATTCAATTTATAGTTGAATTCTAAAATGTCGAAATTTTTTAATAATATTATTAATGGTGATTCTTTGAAATTACTAAAAGAAATTCCTAGCAAGAGTTTTGATTTAGTTTTTGCAGACCCTCCTTATAATATGCAAATTGGTGAAAAACTTAAAAGACCTGATGAAAGCAAAGTTAATGGTGTTTCAGATAAATGGGATCAATTTGATAGTTTTGAACATTATGACAATTTCAGTAAAGAATGGTTAACTGAGTGTAAAAGAATTTTAAAAGACAATGGTAGCATATGGGTAATAGGTTCTTATCATAATATTTTCAGACTAGGTTATCATTTGCAAAATTTGAATTTTTGGATTTTAAATGATGTTATATGGAGAAAAAACAATCCAATGCCAAACTTCAGAGGCACAAGATTTACTAATGCTCATGAAACTTTAATTTGGGCTTCAAAAAATAAAAAATCGAAATATACTTTCAATTATCAATCCTTAAAGTGTCTAAATGATGATTTACAAATGCGTTCTGACTGGATGCTTCCAATATGTAATGGAAAAGAAAGATTAAAAAAAAAGGGTAAAAAAATCCATTCAACACAAAAACCAGAAGCTCTACTTCATAGAATTATTTTAGCTAGTACAAATAAAGGAGATATAGTTTTTGATCCTTTTATAGGGACAGGAACTTCTGCTGTTGTAGCAAAGAAATTAGGCAGAAAGTATTTTGGAATAGAAAAAAATAAATCATATTTTATTTCTGCACAGGAAAGAATTAACAAAACAAGGATTATTGAAGATAACTATTTAGACACTATTCAGAATAGTAAATTAAAGCCAAGAATACCTTTTGGATCATTAATTGAAATGGGTTTATTAAAACCTGGAACAATTTTATTTGATCCAAAGCAAAAATTTAACGCTAAAATAATGGTTGATGGAAGTATCAAGCATAAAAATTCTGAGGGTTCAATTCATAAAGTAGCAGCTTCTATTATGGGAACTGAAAGTTGTAATGGATGGACTTATTGGCATTATAACTTAAATGGCTCCATAATTCCCATTGATCAACTACGTCAAAGATTAATTCCAAAAACCTATTTATAAATTTTTCCTAAATAATTATTTATAAATATCTTGTTTTTAACAAAAAGTTTTAAAATTTTATTTCTTAAAATTTTTAAAAATGGATTTGAAAGGTGAAATATAAAATAATTTAGTTTTGATCTTTGGTTGACTAAATTTGTACGTATTATTCTATTTTTCAAATATTCATTTTGTATATCTTTTTTATCATTAATTATTAATTCAAATAATTCATTTGCTGCTTCAATTGATTGTGCTGCTCCTTGTGCCATTGTAGGAAGAAAAGCATATAATGCATCACCAACATAAAAAATATTATTGTAAGCTGGTTTAACTATTTTTCTAGAGTTATAAATTGGCCAACACTTTAAATCTTCTTCAAGTAAATAAAGTAAATTGTTATTTTCTTTTAAAATTGTATTTTTTAGAATTAATTTAATAAAATCTAAATCTTTTAATCTATTAAAACTATTTAGATTTAATTTTTGTCTAATTATACATACTAAATTAAAGTGTTTTTGCTCATTTATAGGGTAAAAAACAATATGTGCATTTGAACCCATCAATATAGAAATATTATCTCTATCAATTTTGCCCATATTTTTATCTTTTATAAAAGCTCTTATAGCTACAGAATTATTAAAATTAGCTTTATAATTATCTTTTTCTACAATTGATTTTGTATGAGAAAAAATTCCATCTGATACTATTAAATAATCAAAGTCATCTTTTGACCCATCATCAAAACTAATATTTATTTTGTGATCAAATTTTTTAATATTGTTAATTTTTTTATTAAAAATAATAGAATCTGAGAGTAATTGTTCTTTTAAAAACTTAATTAAAGTTGATCTTTTAAGAGTAGTATATTTGCTCGTATTAGTATTAAATTGAGATATGTTTAAATCACAAATTTTATCATCATTCATCAAACAAAAGTTTAATTTAGAAGGAAAAAATTTTTCATTTTTTTTTATTTGAGCAAATCCTATTTTATTTAAGATATTAACACTATTTACTCCTAATTGAATTCCAAAACCTTCTTCTAAATTTAATTTAGTGTCTTTTTCATAGATAACACACTCAAATTCAGAATTTTTTTTAAAAAGATTTCCTAAAACCAAACCTGCTACACCAGATCCAATAATTGCAATTTTTTTTTTCATTAAAATAATTTTGATAATCTTTTAAATATATTTTTTGTAAAAGTAGGGATAAACTCATTATTTTTTTCAAACTTATACCAATTAAATTGAAGGGGTAACTTATTTGAAAATTTATAATACAAATTTATATTTAATTTTTTATTAGATATAAAGCTTTTATAATTACATAGAAAATTCCAGTTTTTATTGTTGGCTTTTTTGGATTGTGCTTTTATCATTGGTAAGTTTGATTTATTTAAAAATCCTAAATTGTTAGTTTTTGTTAAAGCTATTTTTTTATTTTTTTGATTTAAATAGCAAAAAATATCATAGCTTTTTTCGATTGTTTTTAAATTTAATTTTTTTTTAAACTTATTTTTTGATTTAAAATATTTACAATTCTTTTTAATATTACAATTAACACAACGTGGTTCTTTTGGCCGACAGACCAATGCACCAAATTCTATCAATGCTTCAGCAAAATCTTTGTTTCTATTTTTTGATTTAAAAAGTTTTTTTTTATTATTATTAATTAATTCATCAAAATTTATTTTTTTTTCATCTTTGTTTAATATTCTAGAAAATACTCTTTTTACATTTACATCTAGTGCTATAGTAGGTTTATTATAAACTAATGCCAATAATGCATTAGCTGTATAGTTTCCTATACCTGGAAATTTCATTATTAAATTGTAATCTTTTGGTAAAACACCATTATAATTTTTAATTAGCATTTTTGATGTCAAATGCAAGTGCCTTGCTCTTCTATAATAACCAAGCCCTTCCCAAAGTTTTAGTATTTTATTTTCATTAGTTTGTGATAAAATTTTCAAAGATGGAATTTCTTTAATAAAATTTTTAAAATAAGGAATTACTGTTTTTACTTGTGTTTGTTGAAGCATAAATTCACTTAATATTCTATAATATTGTACATTTTTTGAATATATGCTTACTCGCCATGGCAATAATCTTTTATTATTATCATACCAATATAAAATTTTTTTTGGTAAAATATGAGTAAATTTATGCATTCCAAAACAAACAATAAAGAAACCAAATCATATCTTCAAGGTTTAAGACGGTTCGTAGACACAATGCCTAGTGGTATAAAAAAAGTGTTTAAAAAAAAGGGTTATGCTTTCTCAGAAATAGTAACTAAATGGGAAAAAATTGTTGGTAACGAAATATCCAGTGTTTCTGTACCAAAGAAAATTAAGCTAAGTAAAAATAATGAAAATGGTACATTGGTTATTGCCATAAAGAGAGGAAGCGAAGTTCAAATTGAATATTCAAAACAAAATATAATTAATAAAATTAATAGCCAGTTTGGCTATAATTTTATTGAAAAAATCAAAGTAGAAACTTCTCATGTAGATGATAAAAAATTAAATAAACGAAATAATTTAATTTCTAGAAATAAAGCTGAAAAGCTTAATAACGATATTAAAAAAATTAATAATATTGAAGTTAGGAAATCTTTACATAATTTAATTAATGAAATAAAAAAATGATAAATTTTAAAAAAAAATTTTGGTTTATAACAATTATATTTTTATTTTTGTCTATTTATGTAAAAACATTTGCTGTAGAAAAATTAGATTTAAATGACATTCATATTGGTAGAGACGATGCTCCAATTAAAATTATAATATATGCCTCCCTTACTTGTCCACACTGTGCAAGTTTTCATTTAAAAGAGCTGCCAAAGATTCAAGAAAAGTATGTAAATACAAATATAGCAAACATAACTTTTAAAGATTTTCCTTTAGATTTAGCTGCTTTAAATGCCTCTAAATTATTAAAATGTGTAAAAAAAAATGATAAAAAAAAATTTCTAGATGAGGTGTTTTTAAAACAATCAGTTTGGGGCAGTGGTACAACTATAGAAGAAATAAATCAAAATTTATTTAAAATATCTAGTAATCACGGTATAGATGAAATAGATGGAGGCAAATGTTTGTTGAACGAAGACGTAGAGAATTCAGTTTTAAATAGTCGAATTGATGCTCAAAAAAATTATGAGATAAACTCGACTCCCAGTATAATAATCAATGGTAAGAAACTAGAAGATGCACCAAACTTCAAAAATATTGAAAAACAAATAAATAAAGAAATATAAAAAAAGTGAGTAATGCAATTTAAAAAATTAGAACTTATTGGATTTAAGTCTTTTGCAGAAAAAACTACTTTTTTAATTCAAAAAGGCCTTACAGGAATAGTTGGTCCAAACGGATGTGGAAAATCTAACATAGTTGAAAGTTTGCGTTGGTGCATGGGTGAAACTTCTGCAAAAAGCATGAGGGGCTCTGGTATGGAAGATGTAATTTTTTCAGGGACAGCTAATAAACCTTCAAAAAATATTGCTGAAGTTACGATAACTATAGATAATTCTGAAAAAGATAGCCCACTTCAATATAAAGATTCTGAAGAAATTAATATAAGAAGAAAAATACAAAAAGACAAAGGATCAAAGTATCATATTAATGAAAAAGAAGTTAGAGCAAGAGATGCCCAAACATTTTTTGCTGACCTGTCTACTGGTGCACACTCTCCTTCAATAATAAGTCAAGGAAGAATCGGTGCTCTAGTTACTGCTAAGCCAACTGATAGAAGAATAATTTTGGAAGAAGCTGCTGGAATTTCTGGAATACACGCTCGTAGACATGAATCAGAATTGAGGCTTAGTTCTGCAGAAAACAATTTAAAAAGAGCTGATGAATTAAAAAAACAGCAAGAAAAACAATTAGAAAATTTAAAAAAACAAGCAGAAGAAGCATCTAAATATAAATTAATTTCTGATGAAATAAAAAAGATAGAAGCTGGGCTTTATTACCTAAAGTTAAAAGAACTAGAATCAGAATTTAAAATAACTTCAGAAAGTATTGATGAAGCTGATAATGAAATAAGTGGTTTAAAAATAGATTTAAATCATAAAGATGATTTATTGGAAGAAGAAAATTCAAAATTAAAACCTTTAAGAGATAAAAATATTGAAATTTTATCTAAACTACAAAGATTAAATTTAGAATTAAAAAATTTAGAAGAAGAGGAAGTAAGAAATAAAAATGAAAAAGAAAAACTGCTTTTGTCTATTTCTACTATAGAAACAGATTTAGAGAGAGAAAAGAATATGATTATTAATGCTTCATCTAATGTAAAAAGATTAGATGAAGAACAAAATAATTTGATAGATAAAGAAAAAAAGTATTATGAGCTAGAAAAGCAAACTGAGCAAGATTTAAAAAAAGCAACACAAGATCTTAATGAAGGTCAAGAAAAGTTAAAAAATTATACAGAAAGTATTATTAGTAGTGATAATAATAAAGATAATATAAATTTTCTTAATTTAACTCTTGAACAAATTATTAATTCAAAACAATTTTTTATTAACAAAGACCAAGAAAAAGGTCTAAATGAAATAGATAACATTATAAAATCTATTGAATCAAAAATAAAAAATATCGGAGAAAAATCTGACAAAAATCTTTCTAAAAATATTACAGAATTGACAACAAATATTAAAAACTTTCAAGAAAATTATGCAATAACATTAAGTAAAAATGAGTCAGTCAAAAATGACTCCGCAAAAAGAAAAGAAAGAATTAAAGGAATTGATATTGAAATAGACAATTGGAAGAATTTAAAATTAAACTCAGATAAAATGGAAAAAGAACTGACTGATAGGATAAACAATATTAAAAAAGATCTTTTAAAATTAGATTTACTACCAGAAAGCATTGCCATAAAAAAAGGACAATCAATGCAAAAAAGCTCTACTACAGAAGTTGAAAAAAAAGATCTTTCAGACGAGCTTGAAAAAGCAGAACATAAATTCAATGAAATTAATAATAGTTTAAAATTAGTTCAAGAAAATATGTCTTTAGCAAGAGAAAAAAGAGCCAGGTTTGAAGCAACGGCCGAAGGGCTTAAAAATAGAAAAAAAGATTTATTAGAAAGAGCAAACGAAGCAATAGGATTAAATGAAAATGATCTTTTAAAATTTTCAGATCTACACGAAGTTGAAGTACTTCCTGACGCTCTTCAACAAGAAGAAAAGCTAGATAAAAAAAAGAGAATAAGAGAATCTTTGGGTTCAGTAAATTTAAGAGCAGATGTAGAAACTGAAAAGTTTAAAGAAAATATTAACAAGATGGAAAAGGATAGGAAAGATTTAGTAGACGCAATCCTAAAACTTAGAACAAGCATTAATGAATTAAATCAAAAAGGAAGGGAAAGACTTTTAGAAGCTTTTGAAATAGTAAACGTAAAATTTAATCAAGTTTATACAAAACTATTTAATGGAGGAAGTGCCAAGCTTGAATTAATAGATTCAGAAGATCCTTTAGAAGCCGGGCTTGAGATGCTTGTAAGTCCTCCTGGAAAAAGATTACAATCTATCACCCTTTTATCTGGTGGTGAGCAAGCTTTAACTGCTCTCTCACTAATTTTTGCAGTATTTTTAACAAGTCCATCACCTATTTGTATATTGGATGAAGTTGATGCTCCCTTAGATGATGCAAACGTAACAAGATTTTGTTCATTATTAAATGATTTAACAAAAATTACACAAACCAAATTTGTTATAATAACTCACCACTCATTAACAATGTCAAAAATGGATCGGTTATATGGTGTCACAATGCCAGACAGAGGAGTTAGTCAACTTGTCGCGGTAGACTTACAGAAAGCAGAAGAGCTAGTAGCTTAGAAGTATATTAAAAATGACAAGAAAATCAGAGCAAATCTCTACTCGTATAAAGCGAGCCAAAAAAATAGCAAATGATAAAAACATCAAAGAAATTAATTCTAATAGCTCTTCTATGGGAAATGCTTTAAAGGTAAGTTCAGAGTTAGTTGCTGCGGTTTTAGTATCTTGTGTTATAGGTTATTTTTTAGATAACTGGCTAAATACTAAACCTTGGTTTATATTAATATTTTTTTTTATTGGAATTGTAACTGGAATACTGAACGTAATAAAAACAGCTAAGAAAATGCAAAAAAATAACGACCTCAAAGGAAAGAAGTAGATCATATGGCTTCAAATCCAATGCACCAATTTCAAGTCTACAAAATAGGACCAGAGATAAAACTTGGTAATGTAGATTTATCTTTTACAAACGCGAGCCTATTTATGTTTTTAAGTTTTTCAGCTATTTTGCTATTTTTATTTTTAGGAAGTAGTAAAAAATCTTTAGTTCCAACTAAATTACAATTACTTGTTGAGTTAAGTTATAATTTTGTATCAAAAATGATAAGTGATACAGCTGGTAGTAAAGCAAAGCCTTTTTTTCCATTCATCTTTAGTTTGTTTATGTTTGTATTATTTTGCAATATGTTAGGTATGCTACCGTATTCTTTTACAGTAACTAGTCACATAATTGTAACATTTGTATTAGCGGGAATTATTTTTATAGGAGTAACCATAATTGGTTTTATGCAACACGGTATAAAATATTTAAACTTATTTGTTCCAAAAGGGGTACCAGCTTTGTTGTTGCCACTAATAGTAGTTATTGAAGTAATCTCTTATTTAAGTAGACCGGTAAGTTTGTCGGTAAGATTGTTCGCAAATATGATGGCTGGACACACTATGCTTAAAGTATTTGGGGGATTTGTTATAAGTTTAGGAATAGTTGGTGGATGGCTGCCACTCAGCTTTTCAGTTGCATTAACAGGGCTTGAAATACTTGTAGCGTTTCTTCAAGCATATGTTTTTGCAATATTAACGTGCATATATTTAAATGATGCATTAAATTTACACCATTAAACTAAAAGGAGGAAAAATGGAATTAGAAGCAGCTAAGATGATAGGAGCAGGACTTGCAGCAATTGCGCTAGCAGGTGCTGGAGTAGGGATAGGAATAATTTTTGGAAACTATTTGTCTGGAGCTATGAGAAATCCTTCAGCAGCCCAAAAACAATTCCCAAATTTACTTTTGGGATTTGCACTTGCTGAAGCAACTGGACTATTTGGATTAGTAGTAGCCTTAATAATATTATTTGCTTTTTAAAATAATTTTTTATGCATTATTTTGTCTCATATTTTATAAAAATTTGTTTTTTTATAATAATCACAAATAAATGTATTGCCGCTGAGGCAGGAATGCCTCAGCTGGATCCTAAGTATTGGGCTTCACAAATTTTTTGGTTAATTTTTTTATTTTCTTTATTGTACATTATAATTTGGAAATTTTTACTTCCTAAAATTACTTTTACAATAGAAAATAGAAAAGAAAAAATTGTAAATGATTTGCACCAGGCACAAAAACTAAATGAAAAAGCAAAAAATAAGTTAGATGAATACAACAAGATGATTGAAGACTCTAACACTAAAGCAAAAAAAATATTATCTGAAAGCAAACAAAAATTAGATATTCAGCTAAGTAAAAAGAAAAAAGAATTAGATAGTGATATAGAAAAACTCTTAAAAGAGACTGAAGAACAAATAATAAAGTTTAAGCTCTCAGCAAAATCAAGTATCAATCAAATATCAGTTGAATTAGCCAAAGATTTAGTTCAACAAATTGTTAAAACAGAAGTAAATACTAGCAATGTTTCAGCAATAGTTGAGGATGTAACTAAAAGAAAGATAGAAAAATATTTATGATTATAGATGCAACTTTTTGGGTTTCAGTATCATTTTTCATTTTTATTGGAGGTTTAGTTTATTTAAAAGTCCCAAGTAAAATTATTACTCTATTAAATGAAAAAATATATGAAATAAAAAAAGAAATAACTGAAGCAGAAAAATTAAAAGAGGAAGCTAATAATTTATTTATTGAAAGTGAAAATAAATTTAATAAAGCTAATAAAGAATCTATAGAAATAATAAATAATGCAAAAAAAAATGGTGAGAAATTAA
>NZIO01000045.1 GCA_002689925.1 Candidatus Pelagibacter sp. | reverse complement strand
TTCATTAGAATTATCGTCTGTTATTATTATTCTTATTTTTAAATTTTTAAAATATTCTTTAGCTAGTGTGCAAGACTTAATAATTGAGTTGATAGTTCTTAAAGTATATTCAATCTTAGGCGCATCAAATATTCTTTTTTTATTCTGATCTAGCATAACCTGATTACCATTTGATTCCCCAAAAGTATAAGATCTAATAATAATTGTAAGACTATTAATCTTATTCGTAATTTTTGTAGCACCTAAGGGAACGGTAATTGATTTAAAGCCACTTTTGCTTAAATTATCATTTGCTGACAGGTTACTAGATGGCAAGCTTAAGTTTGATTGATCTATTACCTCGTAGCCAAATTTTCTTATTATTTTAATGAATAATTTTGATAAAAAATTTTTTTTATTAGATGTTTTATTTTTCATTAAAAAAATATTGTTATTTAATAATATTTATCTTAAATATTGGGTAAATGAAAATAACATCTTCAAAAGAATTAGTGAATAAAGCTCTGAATGAAATTAAAACAATATCTACAGATGAAGCGTATTCAATGGTAGAAAAAGGTTCGACCAATTTAATTGATATACGTGATATAAGAGAACTTCAAAATGAGGGAAAAGTTGAAGGTGCTGTCCATATTCCCAGGGGAATGTTGGAATTTTGGCTTGATCCTGAAAGTGCATATTTTAAAGAAGGAAAATTAGATCTTAATAAAGAAATTGTCCTATTTTGTGCAGGAGGATTAAGGTCAGCATTAGCAGCCAAGTCATTAAAAGATATGGGCTTTGAAAAAGTCTCCCATATTGATGGTGGGTTTGGATCAATCAAACAAAGTAAATTTAAGATTGTTTAAGAATTATACTCATCTAAAGCGTAATCTATTCTATCCTGTCCCCAGAAAATTTTATTATTAACAACAAACGTTGGTGCACCAAAAATATCTTTTTCAAAAGCGTCATTTGTTAATTTTTTGAGATTATCTTTAATTTTTTCATTATTAATGTTTTCAAAAAAAATTTTTTTGTCTAAGCCGATTTTTTTTAAGATATTATCTATATTTTTTTCATCTGAAATATCAATGTTGTCTTTCCAGTAGCAATCATAACAAATATCAAAAAATTTTTTTTTTAAATTACTAATTACAGCAAGGTAACCACGCATCAAGTATAAAGAGTTTATTGGAAATTTCGTATTCCATTTAAATTCAATATTGTTTTTAATAGCAATTAATTCACAATCATTTTTCATGTTTTTCATTTTTTGTTTGTTAAATGCTGGTGCTGTTATGTTGGTAAGTTTATGCAGACCACCTAATAAGATAGGTTTATAATTGATATTTAATTTGTTATCATTGTTAATTAATTTTAATCTTTTATAAGCTAAGTATGAGTAAGGACTTATAAAATCAAAATAAAAATCAATTGATTTAGTCATATAAATTGATACTTTTGGAATAAAAAATTCTAATTAACCAATAGATGAATAAACCTAAGGGACCAATTAAGTAAGTGATCATTAGTGGTGCTATTAAAAGCATCTTGTTAATTGAAAATTTTTGAGAGTCTTTTACAATCCATCCTCCTGTAAAAAGGTTTATAGAAATAAAGTGAATCCAAAACATCATTAGAAAGTTTTTGTCTGTAAATAATTCTGATAAATTATCTATACCAATGTAAAGATTAAAATTACCAATGAAATCATAAGAATTTAAAAAAGACTTATAAAGAATAAATATGTATGCAATACTCAAAATAAAAATTGGAAATACAGATGTAGTAAAATATTTGCATAATTGAGATTGTGGAAAAAAAATTAATATTATCCAAAATGGTAAAACACCGAAATTCACCCAATAATAGAATGTTTCAATAGTCAAGTAATTATAAATTTGTTCGATCATTTTAAAATATATTATATTAAATCTAATGATGATTCCTATAAGAAATAAAAAAAAAACTTTAAAAACTACCGTTGAAGAAATGAGAAATTTTGCATTTTCCTATATTGAGAAATATGCACCCTCTAAACAACAGCTTAAAACTTATTTATTAAAAAAATACCTAAAAGCTTCAGTTCTTAATATAAAAAAAAATGAAGTAAGCAGACTAATTGATATAGTCTTATCAGATTTAGAGCAGAGTAAATTTATAAATGACAAATTCTACTCTGATAACAAAGCAAAAAATATGTTACAAAGGGGCAGTTCAATTAATAAAATCAGAAATTACTTAATTGGAAAAGGAATTAATGATGAGTTTATTAAAGAAACAGTTAATAAAATTCAAGATGATAACTCTGATCAAGATTTTTTTTCTGCCATAAAGATATGCAAAAAGAAAAAAATTGGTCCAGCTAGGACTGAAGATAATAGACCCTTGTTTTATAAAAAAGATATTTCTTTGCTTGCTAGAAATGGCTTTGATTTTGAAACTTCAAAAAAAGTAATGGATATACAAAAAGATGACTTTTTAAAAATAATTAAATTACTTTAGTTTTTTTTATTTTTCTCTTCTTCAATTAGATTTAAGATCTTATTTTTAATATAATTTTTAACAAAAACAAATATTAGTAATCCAAAAATTGAAACTGAAACAATAATAATTAATATAATTCTTAATTGCTCATCCATTATAAGATGTTTTTACTTTTTAAAATTAAACTTGGGTTTTTAAAATCCTTTTTTCCATATAAAATCTCATTTCCATTAAAATCACTAACATTTCCACCAGAATGTTCTAAAATTGCATGACCTGCAGCAATATCCCATTCACAAGCTCTTGGTTCCGCAACATATCCATCATATTCCCCAGCTGCTATTACACAGAATTTTAATGAGCTTTTCATTCTTACAAATTTTTTTACATTTAATTTTTTATAAATGTTATCAATTTCAGGTTTAATATTATTTGAGTAAGATACAAATTTTATTTCATTTTTATCAAAATTCTTTGAGTTATCTAATTTAATGCTATTTCCATTTATTAATTCAAAAGCTAAATTTTCCCCATAAGAATAGAACATTCTTTTTTTAGCTGGAGCATTTATTAATCCTGCTACTGGTTTCCTATTCATAATTAAACCTGCGTTAATTGTAAATTCCTCTAGGTTATTTATGTAATCAGAGGTACCATCAATAGGATCAATTAACCAAAAATCTTCTAGATTTTTTTTAGTTTTGTTCTCTGATGTTTCTTCAGAAATAATAGGAATTGCAGGAGTTAATTTAATAATTTTTTCTGTAATAATCCTATTTACTTCTAAATCTCCATTGCTAACTGGCGTATTATCAGATTTTATTTCTTTTTTTAATCCTTTGTTTCTAAGTTCTAAAGAAATTTGTCCAGCTTTTAAAAAAGTATTTATCAATTCTTCAACAATTTCTTTAATGTTAATTTTATTCATTAAGTTTTTTTAATTCTATATTTTTTGCATTTATTACTTTTTTACCAACATTTTGAAAATTAATAGTAATTTTATCCTTTATTATTGACTGAACTTGCCCTATTCCCCAACCCTTATTTTGGGGGTTATAAACTTTGTCACCTGGTTCAAATTCAAAAATCATTTATTTTAACTTATATTAGAAATAAGTATAAATACCACCAAATGAATAATGAATTAAACTCAATAGGACTAAATAAGAAGCCTTCGGATACCACTGTTGTAGTAGCAATGTCTGGTGGAGTAGATTCCTCTACAGTTGCCGGAATGATGAAAAAGGAAGGATACAATGTTATTGGTATTACTCTAAAACTTTATGATGAGGGAAAAGATGTGGCCAAGTCTAAACAATGCTGTTCAGGTCAAGATATTATGGATGCAAAACGAGTAGCCAATAGATTAAATATTGATCACAAAATTTTATATTATCAAAATAAATTTAAACAAGGAGTTATAGATAACTTTGTGGATAGCTATTTAAAAGGTGAGACACCAATACCATGCGTGCAATGTAATCAAACTGTAAAATTTAAAGATTTATTTGATGTGTCAAAAAATTTAAAAGCTGATGCAATGATAACTGGACACTATGTCAAAAGTATAACTATTGAAAATCAAACTAGCATGTATAGGGCTATAGATATGAATAGAGATCAAAGTTATTTCTTATTTAATACTACAAAAGATCAATTAAATTATTTAAGATTTCCACTTGGGGGAATGATGAAATCTGAAACAAGAGAAATTGCAAAAAAACTTGAACTTAATGTTGCAGATAAACCAGATAGTCAAGATATATGCTTTGTACCAAATGGTGATTATGCATCAGTGATTCAGAAATTTAGACCTGAGTCATTAAAAAAAGGAAATATTAAAGATCTTTCTGGAAAGGTAATAGGAGTTCATGATGGCATAGTAAATTTCACAATTGGACAAAGAAAAGGTATTAAGGTTTCAGATAAAGAACCTTTGTATGTTATTAAAATTGACTCAAATAAAAATGAAATTATCGTTGGATCAAAAGAAAAATTAGGTAAAAAAAAAATTTTTTTAGATAATCTAAATTTATTAGTTGATAAAAAAGAGTTTGAAGAGGAAATTTTTGTAAAAGTAAGATCTACAGGAAAACTCTTAAATGCCAAAATTAATTTTAAAAATCAAAATAAAGCAGAAGTAGATTTAAAAATTTCAGAAGATGGTATTTCACCTGGTCAAGCTTGTGTGTTTTATAAGAATGATAGATTTGGTTATAAAGTTTTAGGTGGAGGATGGATAAAAAATTAATTTTTTTTCCACATTAAGTAAGTAAGAAGATAAAAAGTTATAACACCTAAAAAATAATTCCACTCCAGACCGTGTTTAAAAAATTTGAGTGAAAATCCCATAAATTCATCACCAGGTAAACTTATTATAGGAATACTAATCACTGCAACTATTATTAATATAAAGACTAAAATTATTTTTAATTTGAGAATATTTAGATTAAGATAATTTAACAAAGTTTTTTTAAAAGAGTATAAAGTTAAAACAAGATAAGCTTGTGCAATAATTTCAAAAATGATAAATGACAAAAGTATTACTCTCCTAAATAATTTATAAAAATCATTATCAAATTTAATACCTAAAAATATTGAATGTAGTGTTAAAAAAATAGCTGAAGCAATACCAAAAAAAAATATTCTTTTAGCATTTTTATGATTTTTGCTAAAAAAATTAATTATTTCTCGATTATAGATCCAATATTTAATTAAAAGAAATGATGTAAATATCATCAATGGTTTGAAAATTAACCATGATGGATAAGGTCTTGCTGTTCTACTAATTGAGGCTCCGCCATCAAAATATGGAAATGTGTTATGAATTATGTCTACTTGGTTAGGAAACAAACTATGAAATTGTGTAACTAGTATTAAACAAGTATTAACAGCTACAAAAGGAAGAATAAATATCCAAATACTAATAGATTTAGCTTTGTTTATTTGTTCCATTTTTGTCTATTTTTTTTTGTTTTTTTTCCTAGCTCTTCTTTTTTTTGACCCCATTTTTCTTCGGCCCCTATGTTTTTTTGGATATCCCATTTTTTCCTTTAGTTATAATTTCATTGAATTTATTGCTCGGATATAGCATTGTCTTTTAAAGTTATCAATTTTTTTTATGTCAAAATCATTTAAAACTTTTTTAAAACATACGGCAAAAGATTTTCATAATCAGTCAGTAAATCCACCAGTAGTAAGGGCCTCAACAATTATATTTAAGTCGATGCAACACATTAGAAAGACTCAGGCAAAAGCTCAAAAAAATCCAACTGGTGGTCATTATGATTATGGCAGACAAGGTACATCGACCACACATATTTTACAAAAAATACTTACAAAACTTGAGGAATGTTATCATGTTTTTACAACCCCTACAGGCTTTGGTGCTGTTTTTTTGTCTATATTTAGTGTTGCAAGACCAGGTGATGAAATATTAATCGCAGATCCAGTTTATTCTCCAACAAGATTACTTACTCAAGATTACTTAAAAGAATTTAATATTAAAACAAAATTTTATAATCCAAGTGATTTAAAAACATTAAAGGACAATATATCAAAAAAAACAAAATTAATTTTTGTTGAAAATCCAGGGAGCAATTCTTTTGAGTTTCAAGATCTTGGTAAAATCGTATCATTAGCAAAAAAAAATAAAATTATTACTATAATTGATAATACTTGGGCTACTCCATATTATTTTAAACCAATCAAATTTGGGTTCGATATGTCTATAGTATCAGCTACCAAGTATTATTCAGGTCATTCTGACGTAATGGGAGGTAGTTTGGCAGTGAATAAAAAAGTTTTTAATAAAGTGAAATCTGCTGAAAGAATTACTGGCTTAAGATTGGGACCTGATGATGCATATTTAATTACAAGAGGATTAAGAACTTTAGATGTAAGACTTGATAGACATAGAGAGAATGCAAAAAAAGTTGCAGCATTCTTGTCTAAAAACAAAAGATTTAAGTTACTTTATCCATTTAAAAAAGATTCTTATAATTTTAGAATGTGGAAAAAATATTACTCGGGTGCCTCGGGATTAATGGGATTAAAGATTAAAGCTAAAAATATTAATTCTATAAGAAAATTTGTAAATTCGTTAAAATTATTTGGATATGGATATAGTTGGGGTGGATTTGAAAGTTTGGCTCTTCATCAAGAGTTTAGAGAAACAGGAAGTAGAAAATATTTAGATTTAACAAAAGATGAACACCTTGTGAGGCTTCACATTGGTCTTGAAGATCCAAATGACTTAATTGCGGATATTAAACAAGCATTAAGACATCTAAAATGATACCAGAAAAATTTTTTCATTCTAGAACTGCAGTTGTAACTTTGTTTGCAGCATGTTGTGTGGTCTTAATTTCACTTGGCGTGAGACAGACTTTCGGTTTGTTTTTTATTGATTTTAATGAAAGTTTGAAAATTAGTAACACTGCGTTCGGATTTGCAATAGGGATACAAATGTTAATGTGGGGTCTTACAGGACCTATTTTTGGAGCTTTAGCTGATAGATACGGTGGTCATATAGCTATAATTTCTGCATTTATATTTTATACATTAGGCATATATTTTTTATATACAGGCCCAAATACTGGAATATTTTTTCAAATTCACATGGGTTTATTAATTGGTATTGGACTTGGTGGAACAGCCATAAGTATTCCCATGTCAGTTGTTGGTAAGCATTTTCCACTATCAACAAGAACAATTGCTATGAGCTTTGTAACCGCACTTGGATCATTTGGTTATTTTATTTCCCCAATTTTTACAAATTACTCTTTGACAGAATTTGGTTGGAATTATACTTTGTTTATCTTTTCTATATTTCTACTTACTGGTATCGTTTCTGCATATTTTGTGAGATCTCCATCAGAGGATGAAAGTGTAGAAAAAAAATCAGATCAATCATTTAAAGAAGCTCTTTCTGAAGCTTTCAAAACTAAAAGTTATATTTTGCTTGTATCAGGGTTTTTCGTTTGTGGCTTTCATATTACTTTAGTTGGAACTCATGTACCTAAGTATGTTATTGACAGAGGATTAGAGGATTGGACTGCTGCAGCTATTTTATCGTTAATTGGTTTGTTTAATATTTTTGGTTCATTATTAAGTGGATATCTTTCAGCAAAAATGAGTAAAAAAATTATTCTAAGTGGTATTTATTTTCTTAGAGGAATTTCTATTATTCTTTTTATTTTCACACCTGCAAGTAATTTAAGTGCATTTTTATTTGGTGCGAGCTTTGGTTTTTTATGGCTATCAACCGTTCCAGCTACAAGTGGAATTGTAGCGCATATGTTTGGAACTAAATATCTTGGACTTCTCTATGGAATTGTATTTTTAAGTCATCAAATCGGTTCATTTTTTGGGGCTTATTTAGGAGGTTTATTTCATGATTTATATGGTTCATATGACTATGCGTGGTATTTGGCAATTGTGTTATCTGTTTTTGCAGCAATAATTCACTTACCAATTAAAGAAGAACCAGTTTTAAGATTAA
>NZIO01000044.1 GCA_002689925.1 Candidatus Pelagibacter sp. | reverse complement strand
GTTCATTTTGAAGATCAATTAGCAAGTGAAAAAAAATGTGGTCATATGGGAGGAAAAGTATTAGTTCCAACTAGTACTATGATAAAAAATTTAAAAGCTGCAAGATTAGCAGCAGATATTGCAGATGTTCCATTAATTATTTTAGCTAGAACTGATGCGAATGCAGCAAAACTAATTACTAATGACCATGATAAAAATGATAAAAAGTTTTTAACAGGAGAAAGATCTCCTGAAGGATTCTTTTATGTAAAAAATGGTATCGAGCAAGCTATTTCAAGAGGTTTAGCATACGCTCCTTACAGTGATCTGATTTGGTGTGAAACAGCTCAACCAAATCTTGAAGAAGCTAAAAAATTTGCAGACGCAATCCATAAAGAATTTCCTGGCAAGTTACTTGCATATAACTGTTCACCTTCATTTAATTGGAAAAAACATTTGTCAGACAATGAGATAGCATCTTTTCAAACTAAAATAAGTGAATTGGGTTATAAGTTCCAGTTTATTACTTTAGCTGGATTCCATACACAAAATCTTGCTATATTTGAACTAGCTGAACAATATAAATCAAAAGGTATGACTGCTTATTCAAAAATACAACAGCAAGAATTTGCAAGAGAAAAAGATGGGTATACGAGTGTTAAACATCAACGAGAAGTAGGAACATCTTATTTTGATGCAGTATCAAATACAATTAGTTCAGGTAAAAGTTCTACTACAGCTATGGAAGGCTCCACTGAGTCTGAACAATTTTAATTTTAAAAATAATTAAGCTCTTTCATCTCTTCAGAAAAAGTCTCTCTAATTTTTTTTTCTTGCTTATCGTCTAAAAAATCCTTCCACCTATTTTTCTCACCAAGATTAAAAAATTTTATCTTATTTTTTGTTTTATTTGAGATGACAGCTTCATTAAATCCAATTTTATCCTCACTATTACTCATTTTTTCAAAACTGGTAGATTTAATTGATTTTAACATTCTGCTTCTATCAAACTTAATTAATTTAGGAGCAAGCGGAATTAAGAAGTTTATTATCTCCCTAAAAACACTATAGGTATTTGACATTAAATCTTCATATCTCACAACTTTAATTGGAAACATATTTATACTTTTCCATGAGACATAATTTTTTGACCAACTACCAATAAAATTTATATCACCAAAATTACTAGTATTTCTATGAAAAAGAATATTTCTTTCATTCGTCATAAATTCATAAGATTCATCATAAGTATAATCAAAATGATTTTTTATAGAAGTAATTACATTTCTTGGATCTCTAACTATATAAATACATGCTAAGGTATTAATCTTATTAGTAAAAACATTTCCATCTATTTTCAGCATTGCATTATGTGTTTTAAGAAAAATTAATTTCTTTTTTAAATTAATTTTACTTTGTGCTGCCAGCCAATATTTTGCAGTACTGATTGGTTTTGTAAACTTATCTTCATAATCAATAAAAAATTCTCTTTGGGGAAACTGATGAATATTATTTAATAAATCAAAATTAAAATTTCCATCTTTTGAATATAAGTAAGAAGAAATTAAAGATCTTACCCACGTATTTCCACTCTTCGGATATGATGCAATCCAAATAATCATAATCTATTTAAATATCCTAACTCTTTCATCTCATTTTCTAATTCTTTTTCAATTTTATTTATCATTTGTATATTTAGTTTAGATCTCCAACTATCTTTTTTTCCTATATTAAAAAATTTTTTACTGACTGCTTCTTCAAAACCATATTTCTTTTCCATTGCTTCTAAATTTTCAAATTTACAATTTTTTACACATTGTTCAATTTTTTTTTCATTGATATCTATATCTATAAAATTTTTTAAGAAAACTAATACCTTTTTAAATTCAACAGTTGTATCTTTTAATAAATCTTCATATTTTATTATAATGCCTTTAAAGTCCTTTTTTTTCTTCCAAGATAGATAATTAGTTTTCCAAGAACCTGTCATTTCTACAAGTTTAAATTCACCATTGTAAGCAACTAAATTATCATTCATTAAATCTTTTACTGATTGATCTAACGTAATATTAGAATGAAACGCATTAGAACATACTACTGCTCTAGGATCACGAACTAAATAAATATATGCAAGTGTGTTATCCTTATTAGTAAACCAATTACCATTATGTGAAGCACAAGCATTATGTGTTTTTAAAAAGTTCTTTTTATTATTTAAATTTAATCTAGATTGCGCTGCATTCCAATAATCTGAAATTTTAAGAGGTTCTTTAGATAAATTGTTTAGGTTAATTAGTGGTGAAAATTGTTTATTAGATGGAAATAAAGGAATTTTCTTTAATAAGTCAAAATTAAAATCTTCTCCACTAGAAAAAAAATACGAAGAAATTAAAGACCTCATCCATGTATTTCCACTTTTAGGATAAGAGGCAATCCATATAATCATTTTATTTATATTGCTATCTTTTTAAAATATACTTTGACACATTGCGTATTGTAACTAATTATATATTATAATTCTAATAAATATATATGAGTAAATCAGATTTAAAAAAAGAAATACCAATTTTCCCACTTTCAAATGTAATTTTTTTTCCAAAAACCACACTTCCATTAAATATTTTTGAAAAGAGATATCTACAAATGGTTAATGATAGTGTTAGTGAAAATAGATTAATTGGAATGGTACAACCAAAATTAGTTACCAAAGATAATAGTTCCAATAGAGCAGAAATTTTTACTATTGGGTGTGTTGGGAAAATTTCAAGTTTTAATGAAACAGATGATGGTAGAATCATTTTAACTTTAAACGGTATATCAAGATTTAAAGTGGAAAAAGAACTAGAAGTAAACAAATTATATAGAAAATTTTTAGTTAACTACGATTTCTTCAAAGAAGATAATTTAGAAAATAAAAGCATAAATCAAAATTTAAATGATTTATTCAATAAAATTAAAATTGTTTTTAAAAAACAGGGTTTAGAATTGGATTGGAAAGAGATAGGAGATTTTGAAATTGAAGAATTAATTAATACAATATCTATGATAGCACCTTTTACTAGTGAGGAAAAACAAACTTTACTCGAAGCTATAAATTTACATCAAAGAGTTGAAACATTAAAAAAGATAGTTGAAATATATCTAGTTGATGACTATCAGAGTATTACAGTTCAATAATTTAATCCTTTATCAGAAACTTTTAATAAAAAATTTTTAAAAAAAAAGTTTTTATTAACTGTCTTAAGAGAAATTTTTCTTAAATTTTTAAATTTTGAATTATTAATTAGAAATAAATTATTTAAAAAATCAATACTCTTAGAAAAAATAAAATTATTTGCTTTTGTTTTTTTACTAAATTCTTTAGATATTGCTATTTCATTAATTTCTAGACCTAATTTAACTTTTTTTTCTATTAGTTGCATAAGAACCTTAATATCTCTTATAGTCATATTTAAACCTTGACCAGCTAAAGGATGTACCTCATGAAGTATATCACCTAAATTTAAAACACCTTTAGAGTAATATTTTCTTGAAATATTAAATCTCAAACTTTTATTTTCAACTTTATTTATTTTTTTTATTTTTAGAATTTTTTTTGTGACACCAATTATTTTTTTATTGAAAGAAGACAATTCTTTATAATTTTTAGTATATTCTCTTTTCATAGACCAAACTAATGAAGTTGTATTATTCGATAAAGGGAGTAAAGCTAAAGGTCCTTCATTAAGAAAAAATTGTCTTGCAATATTATTTTTTAAATAATTATGTTTCAATATAGTAGTCAATGAACTTTGTTCATAATCTTTTTGAATTAAATTTTTTTTTTGTAATTTTTTTGTAATTTTTGAATCAATACCTGTACAATTAATTATTAAGTCATAATTTATATTTATCTTTTTTTTAGATTCTCTTATATTAAAATAATTATCCAATAAAAAATTTTTCTTTTGTTTTATATTTTTAATTTTACTCAATATTTTTTTCATTCTTTTTATAAAAATATTATTCTTTATCATAAAGAAGACCTCTGAATTTTTATTTGATGATTTAAAATTAATAACTTCTTCATTATCTTCATATAATTTTATATTTACTATAGGCCATACAAATCTTGTCTTTGTAGACAAGATATTTAAATTTTTTAGAAATTTATAATTACTATTAGATAAAGCAATGGATCTAGACTTTGATTTACTAAAATCAACTTTTTTTCCATATAAATCTATGTCTAAATTATATCGAGATAAACTTATTGCAGTTATTAATCCTGTTATTCCATCTCCTATAATACAAATTTTTTGCTTCATCATGATAAAAAGAAATCTAAAAATTAATTTTAACAGTTAATAATAAATGGTACAAAGTCAATTAGTTAGATTCGATTAAATTATTATGGATAAAATTATCCCCAAAATATCAGCTTTTTTTTTCTCAAGATTAATTGAGGCCCTAGCCATTGTATTTATCTTATCATCTTTATTATATTTTTTATCATTAGTAAGTTATCATCCTGATGACCCTAATTTTTTACATTCAGAAAAAAAAATTATAATCAATTTTCTGGGTTTTAAAGGCAGTGTGCTAGCAGATTTTATTTTTCAATCAATTGGATTAATAGGATATCTTTTTACTATAAATTTATTTATCTGGGGTCTTTCTGCATTTAAAAATAAAAATTTTGATTTTTTAATTTATAACCTTTTTTATACTTCTATCTATTTCATTTCTGGGTCAACATCTTTTAGCATTTACAAAGATCAATCTTTTATTTTACATGCTAATGGTAATGGAGGATTTGTTGGAAAAATAATTAAAGATATAATAGTGAATTATTTTAAAAATATAGAAATAAAAATAATCTTACTTATATTAATTTTAATATCAATCTTGTTTTTTATTTTAAGTATAAATTTAAATTTTCAAAAATTTAAAATTTTCATTTTATATTTCTTTGCTTTTTTTAAAAAAATAATTTTAAATTTAAAAAAAAATAAAGTAGATGAATATGAAAAAGATAAAGAAATAAAAGAAATTAAAAATGATAAAAGTTCTTATAATCAACTTGGGCTACCTTTTAAAACTAAAACAACAAATACAAGTAATATCTTTGCTTTACCTAAAATAGACTTCTTAAAAAAAAATCTATTAAAAAAAGATTTTAAAAAAGAAAATGCTAAAGAGCATATTGAAAAATCTAAATTTTTAGAAAAAATTTTATTAGATTTTGGAGTTAATGGTGAGATTAAAAGAATCAGTCATGGTCCGGTAGTTAATTTATATGAATTTGAACCAGCTCCTGGGATAAAAGTTTCAAAAATTATTAATCTTTCTGATGATATAGCTAGAAATACAAGTTCAGTTTCTACAAGAGTTGCCACTATACCAGGAAAAAATACTGTTGGGATTGAAATACCTAACGATCAAAGAGAAAATGTTTTTCTAAGTGAGATTATATCTGATAAAAGATTTACAAATAATGAAATTAAATTACCAATAACTCTTGGAAAAAGTATTTCAGGTGCACCAATAATTGGTGACTTATGTACTATGCCACATCTTTTGATTGCAGGAACAACAGGTTCTGGAAAATCTGTTTGTATAAATACAATTATTATTTCTCTTTTATATAGACACGGTCCAGATAAATGTAAGTTCATATTAATTGATCCAAAAATGTTGGAGCTTTCTTCATACGAAGGTATTCCACATTTGTTATGTCCGGTTATAACTGAAGCTAAAAAAGCTACTTCAGCCTTAGCTTGGACTGTAAAAGAAATGGAAAATAGATACAAACTAATGACAAAACAAGGAGTTAGAAATATAGATGGCTACAACTCTAAAAACAAAGATGTAGTAATGCCTTATATAGTTGTAATTGTAGATGAAATGTCAGATCTCATGCTGGTTTCAGGAAAAGAGATAGAAAATTATATACAAAAGCTATCTCAAATGGCCAGGGCAGCAGGAATTCATATTATTATGGCTACTCAAAGACCAAGTGTTGATGTAATTACAGGAACTATTAAAGCCAATTTTCCAACAAGAATTTCTTTCCAAGTAAGTTCAAAAATTGATAGTAGAACTATTCTTGGTGAACAAGGTGCAGAACAACTTTTGGGTAAAGGTGATATGCTTTTTATGTCCTCTGCTAACAGAATTATAAGAATACATGCTCCATTTATATCTGAGTCAGAAATTGAAAAAATAAATAGTTTTTTAAGATCACAATTAGAACCTGAATATCTTGATGATATAGTTAGTTTTGGATCAAATAATAATGACGATGAAATTAAAACTGATGAGAAAAAAGATCAATTATATTTAAGTGCTATTAAACTAGTTAAATCAGAAGGAAAGGCTTCTACTAGTTTACTACAAAGAAAACTTCAAATTGGATATAATAGAGCCGCAAGAATTATAGATATGATGGAAGATGATGGAATAGTAAGTAAAGCTAATCATGTAGGAAAAAGAGAGATCTTGTAGGATTAAATTGTATAAAAAAAAATTCATAATATTATTTTTGATAATATTCAATACTAGTATTGTTTACGCTCAACCAAATAATAAAATTATTCAAAAAATAAAAGATACAAACACGTTATCATTTAATTTTAAACAAACTATTTCAGATAAAGTAGAAAATGGAAAATGTTTAGTTAAATATCCAAAACAAATCATATGTGATTATAATGATTCTTTTAAAAAAAGATTAATTTCAGATGGAAAAAGATTGGCAATAATTCAAAGAAGATATAATAAAATATTTTATTACAGGCTTAAATCTACTCCGTTAAACTTAATATTAAATAAAGTATATTTAATTAAATTTATTAAAAATAATGAACCTTATTATGTAAATAATAATTATATTTTCTATAAAATAAAAACAGAAGATAATAAAGAATTACTAATTTTTTTTGATAAAAAAACATTTAATTTAGGTGGATGGGAAACAAATGACTTATATCAAAATAAAGTAAAGTTTATTATTGAAAATATTAAAACTAACATCCATTTAGAAAAAAAAATTTTTAAAATTCCAAGAGAAGAAGAACTTTAATTATGACTATCTGGAATATCTTTATATACTGTTTCAGTTTTATAAATTTTCATACCTCTTGATAAATAATTGTTAAGAGCATTATGATGATCTAAAGAACAGGTATGAACCCAAACTCTATTAATTTTAAAAGACCAAGAAATTTTAATTGCTTCTGAAAGAATATATCCTCCAAGTTTTTTTCCAAAAAACTCTTTTAATATTCCCAAATATACTATTTCTGCTTCATTTTTATTTTTATCGTAAAATAACTCAAAAAAGCCTGCTATTTCATTATTTACATTCATGACATAAGTAAAAAGATTTTTTTTAAAAACGTATTCGTTCCATTGTTTTTCATTCCAAGTAAGGCGATCAAACCAATAATATTTAAAACCAATTTGTTTGTATAAAAATTTATTTAAGCTAGGATTGGGAGGATTTAATTTTTCTATACTTATATTTCCTTTGGGAAGTTTTGAAGTTGATAAGTTTGAAAGAGATTTAATGTGTAAAAAATTTTTTACAATTTTTCTCATTTATTTTAACTCACCATTTTTCCAATTTTTTCACCACCAAATATATGAAAATGTAGGTGGGGTACTTCTTGACCGCCATTTTCTCCAATATTTACTAGTGAACGATATCCATTGCCACTATTTTTTTCTGATATACCAATTTTTTTAGCTACATCGCTTATCCCTTTTATTAAAGCAACAATTTCTTTTTCGGATGCTCTTTCTGTAAAATCATCTAAATTTGTGTATTCACCTTTTGGTATAATTAGAACATGAATTTTTTTTTGAGGATTCACGTCATGAAAAGCAAGAACATGTTGATTTTCATAAACTTTTTTACAAGGAATTTCACCTCTTAGAATTTTAGCAAAAATATTATTTTTATCGTAAGCCATTTTATAAATTTATTATTTTTGTCTATTTTTTAACTCATTCATTACATCTTCAATTTTAATACCATTTGCCTCTAAAAGCACCATTAAATGATATAAAACGTCAGCTGCTTCATGTATTTTGTTATCATTTTTTTCAATTGCTTCTAACAATTCTTTAATTTCTTCATTTATTTTTGAAAAACATAATTTTTTATCTTTTAATAATTTATTTGTATAAGATTTTTCTAAATTAGAATTCTTGCGATCTCTAATGATTTTAATTAATTCTTCTAAAGATTTTAACATTTTTATATTCTAACAGGTATACGTTTTGAGTCCAAATACTGTTTAGCTTCTAAAATTGTGTGTTCTCCAAAATGGAAAATAGAGGCAGCTAAAACAGCACTAGCTTTTCCAATTTTTATACCCTGATATAAATGTTCTAAATTACCAACACCCCCTGAAGCAATAACTGGAATATTTATATGTTTTGATATTTTTTTGGTTAAATCTAGATCATATCCTTTTTTTGTTCCATCTCTATCCATTGAAGTAAGTAAAATCTCACCTGCACCCATTGTTTCCATTTTTTCTGCAAATTTTAAAGCGTCTATGCCAGTGGCTTTTCTTCCACCATGAGTATAAATTTCCCATTTATTTTCTTTAATTTTCTTTGCATCTATTGCAACAACAATACATTGTGATCCAAACTTTTCAGCGCTCTCCTTAACTAAATTTTTATTATTAACTGCCGCAGTATTTATTGAAACTTTGTCTGCTCCCGCTAAAAGCAGCTTTCTTATATCTTCTATTGTTCGAACACCCCCTCCAACCGTCAAAGGCATGAAGCATTCTTTTGCTGTTTCGTTAACAGTGTTTAATAAAATATCTCTATCTTCACTAGAAGCAGTAATATCAAGAAAACATAATTCATCAGCACCTTGATTATCATAAATCTTTGCTTGTTCAACAGGGTTTCCAGCATCAACGAGATCTACAAAGTTAATTCCTTTAACCACTCTCCCATTTTTAACATCTAGGCATGGTATAATTCTATTTTTTAACATCTTATAATTCTTTTGCTAACTCTTTTATTTGTATATCTCCATCATAAATTGATTTTCCCACTATAACTCCTTCAATATTTGAATCATTAAGAGACTTTATCTCTTTAATATCATCTATCGAAGAAATTCCACCTGACACAACAAAAGGTATTTTAATTTTTTGAGATAATGCAATTGTATCTTTAATATTAGGGCCATTTTTTGTGCCATCTTTATCTATATCTGTATAAATAATTCTAGATACTCCAAAATTTTCAATTTTTTTTAAAAATTCAAGTGCAGGAATATTAGATATTTTTTTCCATCCTGACAACGCAATCAACCCATCTTTAACATCTAAAGAAACAGCAATTTTGTTATTAAATTTTTTACAAACTGTTTTTAATAAATCTAAATTTTCTACAGCTGCAGTTCCCATAATAACTCTATCTACACCAGCATCAATCCATTTAGTTATATCTTCTAATTCTCTTATTCCTCCACCAATTTGAATTTTCAAACTTGATTTTGAAATTTTTATTATTTCTTTAATCATATTTGAATTAACTAATTTCCCTTGAAGAGCACCATCTAAATCAACAATATGAATATTATTAAATCCATTTTGGAAAAATTTTGTTGCTTGGTCTTTTGGTGTTTCTTTGTAAGAAGTAACTTTATCAAAATCACCTTTTATAAGTCTAACACATTTACCATCTTTTATATCTATTGCGGGAAAAATAATCATTTAAATTCCCATTTTAAAAAATTTTCTAAAATTATTAATCCATTTTTTTGACTTTTTTCTGGATGAAATTGTGTTCCAAAAATATTTTCTTTTTCTACAGCAGCTGTAATTGAATTACCATAATATGTTGTGGCTACAACATTTTTTTTTTCTTTTAGTATTAATTCATAGCTATGTATAAAATACATATGAGAATTATTTTTTAAATTTAAAAAAAGATCTGAATTTTGTTTAAATTCCACTTCATTCCAACCCATATGTGGCAATTTTAATTTTCGATTAATGTTATTAATTTTTCTAACTTCTCCATCAATCCATCCAAACCCTTTTGTTTCTCTAGTTTCATAACCAATTGATGCAAATAATTGCATACCTACACATATACCAAAAATAGGTTTTTTTTTTATCAAAACAAACTCGTTTAATGCTTCTTCTAATCCATCAATTTTTTTTATACCTAAAAAACAATCTCTAAACGATCCTTGCCCAGGAAGAACTATTCTTTCTGACTCTTTTATTATTTTTGGATCAGATGTGATCACTATATCCATATTTAAATTTAAATTATTTGAAGCAGCTTCTATTGCTTTAGATGCTGACCTTAAATTGCCAGAACCATAGTCTATTACAGCAATGGACATTTTTTTTATAAAACGCCCTTGGTTGAAGGAATTTTATTTTTAATTCTCTTATCTATTTCTATTGCTTGCCTTAGAGACCTTGCTAAACCTTTAAAACATGACTCAATAATATGATGGCTATTTTCTCCATATATATTTTCAACATGTAATGTAATTCCTGCTGCTTGAGAAAAAGCTTGAAACCATTCTTTAAAAAGTTCAGTGTCCATCTCTCCTAATTTTTCAACTTTTAATTTTACCTTCCATATTAAATAAGGTCTATTAGAAACATCAATGGAAACTCTCGTTAAAGTTTCGTCCATAGGAATTATTGAATGAGCATATCTTCTAATACCTTTTGAAGTTTTCAATGCTTTTTTAAAACATTCTCCAATAGCAATCCCTGTATCTTCTGTTGTATGATGAAGATCTATATGCGTGTCTCCTTTGGCTTTTAATTTTAAATCGATTAAAGAATGCTTAGATAATTGTTCAAGCATATGATTAAGAAACCCTATCTTAGTATCAATTTTAAATGAACCTACTCCATCAAGATTTAATTCCACATCAATTTTAGTTTCTTTAGTGCTTCTATTTAATTTAGCTTTTCTTGCCATATAATGCCTATTTATCAGATAAGATATAAGTAATTCAAGAATATATCAATAAAATGAATTTTTGACCTTGAAGAAGCAAAATAAGTATCCACATACATAATACTATGAATGATGAATTAAAAAAATGGCATGGAACTACAATTGTTTTGATTAGAAAAGATAATCAAGTAGTTGTTGCAGGAGATGGTCAAGTAAGTCTTGGAAACACAATTATTAAAAGTACAGCAAAAAAAGTACGTAAAATAGATAAAAGAAATGTTATAGCTGGCTTTGCTGGATCTACAGCTGATGCTTTAACATTGTTTGAAAGACTAGAAGCAAAGCTTGAAAAACATGCAGGAAATTTAACTAGGGCAGCCGTTGAGCTAGCAAAAGACTGGCGAACAGATAAATATTTAAGAAGATTGGAAGCTCTAATGGCAATAGCTGATAAAGAAAAAAGTTTTATAATTTCAGGAACTGGTGATGTATTGGAACCAGAGCATGGTATTATTGGAATAGGATCGGGAGGAAACTTTGCTCTTTCAGCTGCAAAAGTCTTAATGGACACAAAAATGACTGCAGAAGAAATTGCAAAGAAATCAATACAAGTTGCCTCTGAGGTATGTGTTTTTACTAACAACAATATTACTATAGAAAAAATTTAAAAAATAAAAATATGAATAAAAAAACTAATGTAACATCAATAAATTCATTAAAAAATTCTAAAGAAAATGAAAATAAGTCTAATGTCACGTCACTATCACCAAGAGAAATAGTTTCTGAATTAGATAGATTTGTTATTGGTCAAAACGCAGCTAAAAAAGCAGTTGCAATAGCTTTAAGAAATAGATGGAGAAGACAAGCTTTAACAGATGAAATGAAAGATGAAGTTTTGCCTAAAAATATTTTAATGATAGGACCAACTGGTGTTGGTAAAACTGAGATATCAAGAAGATTATCTAAACTTGCTGAAGCTCCATTTATTAAAGTTGAAGCTACAAGGTTTACTGAAGTGGGATACGTAGGAAGAGAT
Source organism: Candidatus Pelagibacter sp. (assembly GCA_002689925.1). GTDB lineage: Bacteria > Pseudomonadota > Alphaproteobacteria > Pelagibacterales > Pelagibacteraceae. Next base: position 41,283 of record NZIO01000044.1, on the reverse strand, counting down.
GTTGAACAGATTATTAGAGATCTTTTAGAAATTGCTATCGCAATGGAAAAAGATAAAAAAAAGAAAGAAGTATTTGCAAAAGCACAATTAGCTGCTGAAGAAAGAGTTTTAGATGCTTTGGTAGGAAAGAAAGCTAGCGTAGCAACAAGAGAAAGCTTTAAAAAAAGATTAAGAAATGGTGATCTCGATAACAACGAAATAGAAATTGAGATAGATGAAACATCTTCAATGCCAAGTTTTGAAATACCTGGAATGCCAGGAGCAAATGTTGGAATGATTAATATTGGAGATATGTTTGGAAAAGCTATGGGAAATAAATCTAAAAAAAGGAAAATGACCATTAAAGAGTCTCATGAAATTTTAATTACACAAGAATCTGAAAAAATGATCGAACAAGATAAAATTGTTAAATCTGCTAAAACCAGTACTGAAAATAATGGAATAGTTTTTTTAGATGAAATTGATAAAGTTTCTGCTAGAGGTGATAGAGCAGGCGGTGATGTCTCAAGAGAAGGTGTTCAAAGAGATTTGCTTCCTTTAATAGAAGGAACTACTGTAAGTACAAAATATGGGACTATAAAAACAGATCACGTTTTATTTATAGCGTCTGGAGCATTTCAATTAGCTAAGCCATCTGATTTACTGCCTGAATTGCAAGGTAGATTACCAATTAGAGTGGAATTAAATGCTTTAACAAGTGATGATTTTAAAAAAATTCTTAAAGAACCTGATAATAGTTTAATTAAACAATACATTGCATTGTTGAAGACTGAAAATGTTGATCTTGAATTTACTGACGATGGAATTAAAACAATAGCGATACTTGCAACAGAAATTAATGCAAGTGTTGAAAATATTGGAGCAAGGAGACTTCATACAATAATTGAAAAAGTTTTGGATGATATAAGTTTTACCGCATCTGATAGAGGTGGTGAAAAAGTTATTATCAACTCAGATTATATTAAAAAGAACCTGGGTGAACTTATAAAGGATACAGATCTATCAAAATTTATTTTATAAATCTTTATTTTTTTTTAAATAAATATAAAAGGCTCCATCCCCTCCATCTTCTCGACTTGCTGGAGATATTTTAGATATTTTTTTTATTAAATAGCTATTTTTTAAAAAATCTGGCACAGAATTTTTTAATATACTCATTTTTTCAGATATATAAGGATTTGATTTATTTTTTGATCTTTTTCCTTTTCCAGTTATAACAATAATTTTTATTATATTGTTTAAATGAGCTTGATTAATAATATTTTCAATTTTTTTATTTGCATCAAGTAAATTAAGTCCATGCAAATCTATTCTTTGGAAGTATTGTTCTTTTTTTTTAATTAAGTTTAATTCTTTATCCTCAATATTTACTAATTCTTTAGTAAATTTTTCCCAATCTTCTAAATTTTTTTGATCTAATTTTTTATTCAAACTAATTAGATGTGTCTACCAAATACCAATTTGGATTTTGACTCCACATGTTTTTTGAAAATTTCCAATTATCATTTACGATTTTTATAATATCTGGGTTACCTTCTATAATTTTATCATCTTTATCTTTAATACAAGTTATTATTTCAGATATAAAAGATACTGTAATATTATAAATATTATCTTTTTTTGAAAATTCCTTTATTTTTGTTGATTTAATTCCAATAAAAGTTGTTTCTGATTTTAAATTTTTTAATTTTCTTTCTTCAATAGCAGCTTTAAATTTATTATAAATATCTTTATTTAATAAAGTTTTTAAAGTCTTGATGTCACCTTTTGCGAAAGATGTTACAATCATTTCGTAAGCTATATTTGCTCCTTCTAAAAACTTTTCTTTTACCTGTTCTTCTAACTCCAAATTTCCTTTTTCTTCAAATATTTTTTTATCTTTTTGAATATTTTCATTTTCTATTTGACTTGCTATAGGATTAAAAGGTTTCTGTTGATGTCCAGTTTTTCTTCCAAGAATTCCTCTTAATCTTAAAAAGATAAATCCAGCTATCATGGCTAAAAGTATAATGTCTATATATTCAAAATTATTACTCATATAATTTTGATTATATTACTTATGTGCTGTATTATGCAAATATAACTTAAAAAAAAATAACATGAGAATATTACTAGCTTTTATTATTATATTACCTTTAGTGGAAATTTACTTAATGATTAAAGTTGGAACTATAATTGGGACCTTAAACACCCTAATATTAATAATTTTTACTGCCATAGTTGGTGTTTATTATGCCAGAATAGAGGGTATAAACACATTAAGATCAGGTATTTCACAATTAATACAAAATCAAACTCCTGTTTATGAGTTAATCTCAGGTGCGACAATTGCTTTTGCTGCTGTAATGTTAATTTTTCCAGGTTTTATGACAGATATACTTGGTTTCATATTAATTTTTCCCATCACAAGAAAAATTTTGATACATAGTTTTTCTTCTAAATTTAAAAAAGAAAAAACTAAAGTAAATGATGAAAATATTATAGATATTGACTCTGAAGATATTAAATAAATATAGGATAAGTTAAAATGGAATATAAAATAGTAACAAAATTTTTAAAAGATATTTCTTTTGAAGTTCCTAATGCTGAAACATTATTACTTTTTGAAAATGATATTCATAAATATAATCTAAAAATTGATATTAAAAGCAAAGTAATTAAAAACAAATTAATCCAAGTAGATACGATCTTAAAATTTTTGGACGAGACAGCATCAGAAAGAAAAGCACAAGTAGAAGTTACTGTTGCTGCGGTAGCAAATATTGATGGTGATTTAACTGATAAAGAAAAATTAGAGAGAACTTTACTGGTTAGTATACCTACTGAAATTTACCCATATTTATTTGAAGTATTTTCTTTTTTAATAGAAAAATCAGGATTACCAAAATTAAAAGTTGAAAAAACTGTTGATTTTGAAAAACTTTATCAACAAAGAAATAAGTAATTATTTAAAAAAGTTTTTCTTCAATTCTTTTTTTAAAAAAATTTTATGTGCTAAAATTTCATCCTTATTTGGCAAAATTACTTTTTTTGAATAATCTAAGTTATTATTCAATTTAACTTTTTCTTTGTTTAAAATCTTTTGAGTATTAAAATTAAATTTTGGTTCTTTTTGTTCGATAAGATTAACATAAACCTTTGTTAGTAATTGACAGTCTAATATTGCACTATGTTTTTCTCGTTTAGTATTATCTATTTTGTATCTTTTACATAATGCATCAAGACTATTAGATGAGTTTGGAAATTTTATTTTAGCTAGCTCTAAAGTATCTACTACGTTTTCTGTGATTGATCCCTTATTAAGAATTTTTAACTCATTATTTAAGAATGATAAATCAAAAGGTGCATTGTGAATAACTAATCTTTTGTCTTTAATAAATTTTAATAAATCATCAGCTATTTCAGAAAATTTTTCTTTATCAGCTAAAAATTCATCTGAATAGCCATGAACCCTTTGAGCATCAGAAGAAACTTTTCTTTCTGGATTAATATATTTATGAAAAAAATTATTAGTAGGTATTTGATCTTCTAGCTCTACACATGCAACTTCTACTAATCTATGTCCCATAGAGACACTCAAGCCTGTTGTTTCAGTATCTAATACCACTTCTTTCATTTACAAAATTTCTTTTAAAATTTTTTTTATACCTATTTTAACAGATTTATTAGTAAAATCATTTTTAATTATAAAATTTGATTTCTTCTTTTTGTAATCAAGTGGTAGTTGAATATTTTTAAATTTACGTATTAATTTATTGTTAAAATTTTTTCTTTTTTTAAGTCTCCTTATAATATCTGATTTATTTGATTGAACAAATACAAGTATATCATTTTTTTTATTAATCTTGTTCTCTAATAACAGGGGAATATCTAAAATTAAAATATCTTCATTACTATTTTTTTTTAAAAAAATATTCATTTTTTTTCTTATTTCTAAATGAACAATTTTAATGATCTTTCTTAAATTAATTTGGTTAGCTAATATAGCGTTTGAAATTTCTTTTTTATTTATTGGAAACGAAAAAATATATTTTGGTAAAGCCTTTTTTAATTTATTAAAAATTTTTTTATCTTTTTTATATAATTTATTTACTTCAACATCTGCGTTAAATACTGGATAACCAAAGTTTTTAGCCACATAACTTTTGCCTGATCCAATTTCTCCTACAGTTCCAATTCTAATCATTAATCTAATATTTTAATTATTTCATCGTTGATTTCTGGATTAACATCTGTCCATAATTTAAACGAGGCTTGAGCTTGATATAAAAACATCATTTGTCCGTTCATTATTTTATTTCCTCTTGATTTTGCATTTTTTAAAAAATTAGTCTCTTTAGGATTATAAATTAAGTCATAAAAAAGAGTATGTTTGTTGTTCAAATAATCACTAAAATCAATTTTTAAATTTTCATTTTTTGTTAATCCAACACTAGTAGTATTGATAACTATATCACATATAGGAGGTTTTGTTCCCCAGTCAATAATTTCAATTTTAGGAAATTTTTTTTTTAATTCTTTCGATCTAAATTTGGTTCTATTTGTAACATAAATTTTATTTGCTTCTCCAATTCCATCAATTATAGATGAAGTAACTCCACCAGCTCCTATTACAAAAAATTTAAAATTATCAGTAGTTTCATAACCATATTTTTTTAATAGTGTTGCGTAAAACCCTATGCTATCTGTATTAAATCCAACCACTCTATTATCTTTTTTAAGCAAAGTATTTACTGATTGGGTTTTTTCAGCAGTATAATCTAAGCCATCTAAATGTGGAATTATTTTTTGTTTAAAGGGTACTGTAACATTTACACCTCTTAGTTCATTTTTTCTTACCGCATTTACGATTTTTTCTAAATCCTCTTCATCAACTTTCCTTTTTTCATAAAAATAATTTACAAATTTATATTTTTTAAACCAATAATTATGTATTAATGGAGATAATGAATGTCCAATTGGATTTCCTATAACTAAGTATGTTTTCATAAAATTATAAATTTTCTAAATATTTTTTTATCTGTTTAACTGGTAGACCCATAATTGAATTTTCATCTCCTTCTATATTGGAAAATAATGATCTTCCGTCTGCTTCAATTTGATATACTCCATAAGCAAATAAATCTTTATCTTTTATTCTTAATAAATAAGATTTAATTTCGTCTAAATTAAGTTTTTTCATAGTTAAACATGAGGTATCTGTAAAATTCCATATCATAACACCATTTTTAGATATACAAACTGAACTGATTAACTGATGTTTTTTTCCATTTAATTTATTTAATATAAATAAAGCCTCCTCTCTAGTTGACGGCTTGGAAATAAGCTCACCATCTAGATCGATAACACTGTCTGCTCCTAAAACTATCCGATTTGGATTTTTACCACTTATTTTGTTAGCCTTTAGCTCTGCTAAATTTTTAGATATAGTTTCTGGTGTTTCTTTGTGTTTTAAAAGATGCTCTTTTATAACGTTTTCGTCAATATTAGATGGGATAACATTACAACTAATATTGTTATCTTTTAAGATTTGTTTTCTCACTTCACTTTTTGAAGCAAGTATAATTTCTAATTTCATTTGGAATTTATTATTTCATAAATTTTAATTATAGAAGCGGCTGTTTCTTCAACAGATTTTCTTGTAACATCAATTATAGGCCAACCATATTTCCTAAATATTTTTTTAGACATGTCTACTTCTTTAGAAACAGAATCTATATTTGTATAAGAGTTAGATCTTTCTTCTTTTAGTGCATTTAGTCTATTTTTTCTAACATCCAAAAGTCGGTTTGCTTCCGCCACTAATCCCACAACACATGCAATTTTTGGATTTGTAATAAGTTCTTTAGGAATTTTTTTATTTCCAATTATGGGTATGTTACAAGTTTTAAAACCCCTATTTGCCAAATAGATAGAAGTTGGTGTCTTGCTAGTTCTGCTTACACCCAGAAGAATTATATCCGATTCTTTAAGATCAGATAAAATTTTTCCATCATCATGAGCCATTGTAAATTGTATAGCTTCTATTTTTTCAAAATATTCTTCATCTAGTACATGTTGACCACTTGGTTTATGTGTTGCTTTTTTATTTAAAAGTTTTGAAAAACTTAAAATTAAATTACCAAGAATACCAAAACAAGGTATATGATTTTTTTTTGTTTCTATTGCTAATACTTTTGCCAATTTATTATCTACAACTGTATATAAAATTATTGGATTATCTTCTTTTTTACAATTTTTAACTATTTTTTTAATTTGATTATCTGTTCTGACAAAAGAATATTGTTTGATTGAATAATTAAAATTAGAAAATTGAGCTTGTAAAGCTGAAAAAATACGGTCTAGGGTCTCTCCAGTAGAATCAGAGATTAAATAAATCTGGTATATATCTTGCATAATTATGTTTAAAAAACCTGTATAAGTTAAGATTATACATAATTTATAAAAAATATCTTAATTACACAATTATATAAACAAAATTTTACACTTTTTATCACTGTTAATAAATATATTATTAAAATGTTAGTAACTATTTAACATATATTTTTTATTTATTAAGCTAGATTTTAAATCTATTTTGTTTAATAAAATCATGTAATAAATTGTTAATAACTTTAATACACATAATTCACAGGGTATAATACTAATAATATAAATCTTATATATATTTTATTAATTAATGTAATGACAAATCCAATCACAAAATGTCTTAGAACAAAAAAACCACAAGATACAAAACCTATATGGTTTATGAGACAAGCAGGAAGATATTTACCTGAATTTAGAAAAATCAGAAAATTAAACCCTAATTTTATTAATTTATGTTTAAATGAAAATTTGTCTTCAAAAATCACTATACAACCTCTTAATAGATTCGAATTAGATGCTGCTATAATTTTTTCTGATATATTAATGGTACCATATGGATTAAATCAAAAAATTAGTTTTGAAAAAGATTTTGGACCAAAATTACAGTCTATTAATATAAAACAAATATCTGATATTGATGAAATTGACTTTTTAAATAAATTATATCCTATCTATAAATCTATTAAAAAAGTTAAAAAAAATCCAATTATTAAAAATAAAGATTTAATAGGTTTTGTTGGAGCTCCCTGGACTTTGTTAGTTTATATGATTAATTTATGTTCGCCTAAAAAAAAATTAATTAAAGATTTTTTTAAAGATCAATTTTTAATTAATAGACTTTTAAAAATCTTAGAAAAATTTTTAAAAATTCATATAGAGCAACAAATTAAAAGTGGCGCAACAGTTATACAAATTTTTGATAGTTGGGCCGGACTGTTAAATGAAAAAGATTTACCAAATTATGTTTATATTCCTACTTTAAATTTAGTAAATTATGTAAAATCTTTAGATGTACCAGTAATTTGTTTTCCAAGGGAAATTAAAAATTACAAAGAATTTTGTGAAATTGTTCAACCAGATGCTGTTAATATTGATTATAATATAGATCCAAAATTAATAGCAGAAAAAATAACAATACCTATCCAAGGAGGTTTAAATCCTAAAACTTTACTATCAGATAAAAGTACTTTAAAAAAAGAAGCCTTGAAATATCTAAATATATTTAAAGATCGTCCATATATATTTAATTTAGGACATGGAGTTATGCCCGAAACAGACCCAATGATGGTTGACTATTTGGTTAAATTTATAAAAGATTATTAACTATGAAAAAAGCAGTAATATTATTTAATTTAGGAGGTCCAGATAAAATAGAAAATGTTAAACCATTTCTTTTTAACCTATTTAACGATCCTGCAATTTTAAATTTACCATCGATTATTAGATATCCCTTAGCTAAATTAATTTCTAACAGAAGAACGCCTATAGCAAAAAAAATATATCAAGAAATAGGAGGATCATCACCTATTCTAAAATTAACAGAAGAACAAGCAATGGCACTAGAACAAAGTCTTAATAAAAATGACAATAATGAAAATTATAAATGTTTTGTAGTGATGAGATGTTGGCACCCAAGAGCCAACAAAGTAATAGATGATGTAAAATTTTACAATCCAGAAGAAATAATATTAATGCCATTGTACCCTCAATTTTCTGCTGCAACAGCTGGCTCTTCAATTAAAGAATGGAAGGATGTTTGTAAAAAAAATAGCTATAAAATTAAAACCAGCACTATATGCTGTTTTCCAACAGATAAAAATTTTATTCAAGCACATACAATAGAAATAGATAAAAAAATAAAGGATATAAATAATTTTAAATTAATTTTTTCTGCTCATGGTTTGCCAGAAAAAAATATAAAGAATGGAGATCCTTATCAATGGCAAGTAGAACAATCAGTTAAAGAAATAGTTAAAAATTTAAATTATGATAATCTTGATTGGGTCTTAAGTTATCAAAGCCGGGTAGGTCCACTAAAATGGATTGGACCTTCTACAGATGATATAATTGTAGAAAATTCAAAAATAGGAAAACACATAGTTTTAGTTCCAATAGCATTTGTTTCTGAGCATTCAGAAACTTTAGTAGAACTTGATATTGAATATAGAAAACTAGCACTAGATAATGGATGTAAACAATATACAAGGGTGCCCGCTTTAGGTACAAATGAAAATTTTATAAAAGCTATGTCCGAGTTAATAAAAAATAAAGATCGATATAAATTTAATGATTATTTATATCCACCAAAAATTCAATGTCCAAATCAATTTAAAAAATGTCCATGTTTGAATTCAAATTATGAATAGTTATTTATTATTTAAAAGCTTACATTTGATCGCTGTAATATCATGGATGGCTGGCTTATTATATTTGCCGAGAATATTTGTTTATCATAGTGACTCAAAAATTAATTTTAAAAGCTATCAATGTATTATCTTTCAGCAAATGGAAAAAAGATTAATGTTTTATATTATGACACCTGCAATGATTTTTTCTTGGTTGTTTGGAATTTTATTATTACACACAAGTAATTTTGAATTTTTTTTGACTTTATGGATTAATATTAAACTATTTTTAGTTATATTTTTAACTCTGTTTCACTTTTTTCTAATATATTGCCTGAATAGATTTAAAAATAATGAAAATAATTTTAGTGCCAAGTTTTATAGAATAATCAATGAAGTACCCACTATATTATTAATAATTATAGTTTTTATTGTAGTTTTTAAACCATTATAAGACTTGAAAATATTTAAAAATACATTATATTAAACTAATCAAATCTAAACTAATCCCTCATGAATTTACAAGAACTTAAAAAGAAATCACCAGTCGAGCTAATAGAACAAGCCGAAAAACTTGGAATAGAAAATCCTAGTACTTTAAGAAAACAAGAAATTTTATTTTCTATACTTAAAAAATTTGCACAAAACAATGAACTCATTACAGGGGGAGGAGTTTTAGAAGTTTTACAAGATGGATTTGGTTTTTTAAGAGCAATAGAATCAAATTATTTACCTGGTCCAGATGATATTTATGTTAGTCCAAGTCAAATAAGAAGATTTGGTTTAAGAACTGGAGATTCGGTAGAGGGAGAAATAAGAGCTCCAAAAGATGCAGAAAGATATTTTGCTATCTTAAAAGTTAATCAAATTAATTTTGAAAGTACTGAAAAAGCCAAAAATAAAGTTGCTTTTGATAATTTAACCCCACTTTATCCTGATGAACAATTAAAGATGGAAATTGAAAAAAGTAAAGTAGAAAAAAAATCAGATCAAACAGCAAGACTAATAGATTTAGTTAGCCCAATAGGAAAAGGACAAAGAGCATTAATTGTTTCACCTCCAAGAGCTGGAAAAACAATGATACTTCAAAATATTGCTAATTCTATAGCATCAAATCATCCTGAATGTTTTTTAATGGTACTATTAATAGACGAAAGACCAGAAGAAGTTACGGATATGCAGAGGTCAGTTAAAGGAGAAGTAATAAGTTCTACTTTTGACGAACCTGCTTCAAGGCACGTAGCTGTTGCTGAAATGGTTATAGAAAAGGCAAAAAGATTAGTAGAGCACAAAAAAGATGTTATCATTTTATTAGACTCTATCACTAGATTAGGAAGAGCTTACAATGCAGTAATCCCAAGTTCTGGGAAAGTCCTTACAGGTGGTGTAGATGCTAATGCACTACAAAGACCAAAAAGATTTTTTGGAGCAGCAAGAAATGTTGAACAAGGTGGATCTCTTACAATTATTTCTACGGCCTTAGTTGATACTGGAAGTAGAATGGATGAAGTTATTTTTGAAGAATTTAAAGGAACTGGAAATAGTGAACTAATACTTGATAGAAAAGTTGCAGATAAAAGAATTTATCCTGCCTTAGATGTAACTCGATCTGGCACTAGAAGAGAAGAATTACTTTTTGAAAAAGGTGATTTACAAAAAATGAATGTCCTAAGAAGAATTATAAGTCCTATGGGAACAATGGATGGCATAGAATTTTTAATATCTAAACTCAGAGATACTAAAAATAATGCAGATTTTTTTACTTCAATGAACAATCCTAACTAATTTACAAAAAAATTAATTAATTAATCAATTTATAATCCTTAAAATTCACAGTATAATAAATGTGATGACAATATATGCTTTATCCTCTGGTCCAGGCTTATCAGGCGTAGCAGTAATTAGAGTATCTGGGGAAAATGCTTATCATGTGTTAAAAAAACTTACTCAGGGTAAAATGCCAGAGCCTAGGGTAGCTACTCTTAAAAAAATCAATAAAATAGACACAAATGAGCTTATAGATGAGGGTGTAATTATATGGTTTCCGGGACCAAATAGCTACACAGGCGAAGATTTGGTTGAATTTCACATTCATGGTAGCAAAGCTGTAATAAGTACCCTGCTTGCTTCAATTGCGCTTATCAAAAAATGTCGCTTAGCTGAACCAGGTGAGTTTACTAAAAGGGCATTTCAGAATGGAAAAATTAATTTACTTAAAGCAGAAAGCATAGCTGATTTAATCTCAGCAGAAACTGAAATACAAAGAAGACAGGCAATAGAAATTATGGAAGGTAAATCTTCTAGAAAATTTAACTCGTGGAGACAAAGTTTAATAAAAATTTTATCACATATTGAGGCTAAAATAGATTTTCCAGAAGAGGCATTACCAAAAAATATTATTGAAAAAATAAAAAAAGACTCGAAAAAAATAATAGAAGAAATTGAAAAAACTTTAAACGATAAAAAAGTTGGAGAAAGGATTAGAGAAGGATTTAAAATTGCAATTGTAGGACCTACAAACGCTGGAAAATCAAGTTTATTAAATTATTTATCTCAAAGAGAAGTTGCGATAGTGTCAGCTACTGCTGGGACAACGAGGGATGTAATAGAAACTCATTTAGATTTAAAAGGCTATCCAGTTGTTATTTCAGATACTGCAGGTATCAGAGATTCTAAAAATGAAATAGAAAAAAAAGGAATAAAATTAGCATTAAAAAGAGCTGAGGAAGCTGATTTACGATTAGTTGTGGTTGAGCCAAAAAGCCTTGATTTTACTGGTTTTTTAAAGGATTTTTTCGATGATAATTCTATTTTAGTAGTAAATAAATCTGATTTATTAAAAAAAAATATAGAGAATCAAATAAATAAAATGGATCACGTTTTTATTTCAATTAAAAATAATACTAATTTAAATATTTTAATTTCTAAAATTAAAGATAAATTAAAAAATAAATTTGTTAGTAATGAAAATACATTGATTACAAGAGAGAGACATAGAAATCATTTGGAGCATTGTCTTGTAAATATAAAAAATTTTCTTAATAAAAATGACGTTCAAGATTATGATAAAGCTGCAGAAGATTTACGTTTGGCTACTAATCATTTAGGAATAATAGTTGGAAAAGTTGATGTAGAAGAGATATTAAGCAGTATTTTTAACGATTTTTGCATAGGGAAATAGTATCAGTTTTATGCGGTTTTTTTGAAAAAAAATGATGAAATCGTTCGTAATTCTCATTAATTTAAGATATTTCACCTCTTAACTTGTAAATAATTAATTCATCTGTAAGTTCAATCTATGAGTAAAAATTTTTTATTCGATGTAGTTGTGATTGGAGGTGGCCATGCTGGGTGTGAGGCCGCTTCTGCATCTGCTAGACTAGGTGTTAACACTGCGTTGTTCACACATAAAATTGAAACGATTGGTGAAATGTCCTGTAACCCAGCAATTGGCGGACTTGGTAAAGGTCATCTAGTTCGTGAAATAGATGCTCTTGATGGATTGATGGGTGATGTTGCTGATAAATCTGGTATTCAATTTAGGTTATTAAATCGAAGCAGAGGACCAGCAGTAAGAGGCCCTCGAACTCAATCTGATAGATCTTTATATCGAAAATTCATGCAAAAAAGTCTCTTAAGTCATTGTAATTTATACGTTTTTTCAGATCCTGTGATTAAGTTTATTTTTCAGAAAAATGAAGTATCAGGTTTTGAGACACAATCAGGAAAGCAAGTTTTTTGCAAAAAATTAATTTTAACTACTGGAACTTTTTTAAATGGCTTGATTCATATCGGTGATAAACAAACGCCAGCAGGTAGATACAATGAAAAACCTTCCACAGGATTAAGTGAACAATTACAAAAATTTAATTTTAAAATTGGAAGATTAAAAACAGGAACTCCACCAAGACTTGACGCTAAAACTATAAATTTTAAAATTTTAGAAGAACAATTTGCTGATCACGATCCTTATTTTTTTTCTTTCTTAACAAGAAAAAATATTAACAAACAAATTTCTTGCAGAGTTACTTATACAAATTTTGAAGTTCATAAAATAATTTCAAAAAATTTAAAAAAAAGTGCCATGTACTCTGGTAACATAAAGGGACTTGGTCCAAGATATTGTCCATCGATAGAAGACAAGGTAGTTAAATTTTCAGATAAAAATAATCATCAAATATTTTTAGAACCAGAAGGTTTAAACGATGATACAATTTATCCTAACGGAATTTCAACATCCTTACCTAGTGAAGTGCAGCAAGAAATATGTAGTAAAATCAAAGGGTTAGAGAATGTAATAATAAAAAGGCCTGGTTATGCAATAGAATATGATTATGTTGATCCAAGAGAGCTATTTTTAACACTTGAAACAAAAAAAATTAGAAATTTATTTTTGGCTGGTCAAATTAATGGCACTACGGGTTATGAAGAGGCGGCTGCTCAAGGTTTAATTGCAGGCATAAATGCTGCTCTTTTTGTAAAGAATCAAGAACCATTTATACTTGATCGGTCAGATGCATATATTGGTGTGATGATAGACGATCTAGTCACCAAAGGAGTTGCTGAACCTTACAGAATGTTTACTTCTAGAGCTGAGTATAGGCTTTCCTTGAGATCAGATAATGCTGACCAAAGATTGACCCCTAAAGGTATAAATATTGGTCTTATATCTGAGAGACGTAAAAACATTTTTCTTGAAAAATTAAAGAAAATTAACCTTATTAATGATAAAATGGATAAACTATCATTATCACCATCTAATGCAACTAAATTTGATATTAAAATTGCGAAGGATGGAGTTAAAAGAAACGCTAAAGTTATTTTAAGTCAAAAAGGAGTTAACATGAAAAAAATCAGGGAAATTTGGCCATCAATTCCTCTAGTTAATTCCGATATTGATGAACAAATGGAGATAGAATCTCATTATATTGGCTATATGGGTAAGCAAAAAGCCGATATTTTGGCATTTAAGAGGGATGAAAATTTAATTATACCTGATGACATTAAATATGATGATTTAAGTGGACTTTCTAATGAAGTTAAATCTAAATTTAAATTAATTAAGCCTAAAACACTAGGTCAAGCTCTAAGAATTGAGGGAATTACTCCTGCTTCTGTATTTATATTATTATCTTTTGTTAAAAGGTCTAAATATCTTAAAAGAGCTTAATGGATCGAATTGAACAAATTCAATTTTTTCAAAAAAAAATTAAAGTTTCACGTGAAACATTAAATATATTACTAAAATTTGAGGAATTATTAAAAAAAAGCAATAAATCTTTAAATTTAATAGGAAATTCAACAATTAATAATATATGGATAAGGCATTTTACAGATTCTGCACAACTTATTGATTTAATTGATAAAAATGATAGTATTTTAATAGATGTTGGAACTGGAGCTGGTTTACCAGGAATTGTTCTATCGATAGTACTTAAGGACAGAAAACAAGCTCTTGATATAAAGCTAATAGAAAAAAGCAAGAAAAAAGCTTCTTTTTTAAAAGATGTCATAAGAAAATTAAATTTAAAAGCTCAAGTTATGAATATAAATTTATTAGACCATGAACCATACTTGGTAGGAGATATCATAACAGCTAGAGCATTTAAACCTTTAGACATTTTTTTGAGTGTTTTACAAAAAAAAGTCAAAAAATATAAAAAAATTATTATTTTTTTGGGGAAAACAGGGAAAAATCAGATTGAGGAGGCTTCTAAAACTTGGGATATTAAGTATAACCAAAGGGTGAGTATTACTAATAATGATTCGTTAATTTTAGAAATTAATAATTTTAAAAAAAAATAAATTGGAAAAAAAACAAATCATTTCTGTTATTAATCAAAAAGGCGGTGTAGGTAAAACTACTACTGTTATAAATTTAGCTACGTCACTTGCATTATCTAATAAAAAAGTTTTAGTTATTGATTTAGATCCCCAGGGAAATGCCACAACAGGACTGGGCCTTTCAAATCAAGAAAAAGATAAAACAATTTACGATGTTTTAAATGGTAAATTTAATTTTAATGATGTTATTAAAAAAACTCAAATTGAAAATTTAAATATCATATCATCAAATGTTGATTTATCAGGACTCGAAGTAGAAACTGCCAATGAAAATAGAAGAGCCTTTTTATTAAAAGATAAGATCAAATCTTTTTTAGAAAATGAAAAAAATAATTATGAATATATATTCATTGATTGCCCTCCATCTTTAAGTTTACTAACTATTATGGCTCTCGTAGCGGCTAAATCATTAATAGTACCGTTACAAACTGAGTTTTTTGCTTTAGAGGGCTTAAGTCAATTAATGAAAACAGTTGAAAGAATTAAGTTAAAATTAAATCCAGATTTAAATATCAGAGGTGTACTTTTAACAATGTTTGATAAAAGAAATAAGCTTTCAGCCGAGGTTGAGTCTGAAGCAAGAAATTTTTTTAATAATAAAGTATACAAAACAGTCATACCTAGAAATGTTCGATTATCAGAAGCACCATCTCATGGTATTCCAGTATTAGTTTATGATAAACTATGTGCTGGATCAAAATCATATATAAGTTTTGCTGAAGAGTTTTTAAAACAAGAAAATGTTATGGAAAGTGCAGCATAATGATTGAAAATAAATTAAAGAAGGGACTTGGCAGGGGTCTGTCCTCCTTAATAGGTGATAATTCTAAAAAAGCTTTAACTAATAAAATTCAAATTCAAGATGTATTCCGCAATAAATTTCAACCAAGAAAATATTTTAATAAACAAGAGTTAGAAGATTTATCTAGCTCAATTAAAGAAAGGGGAGTAATCCAACCCATTATAGTTAGACCATCAAAATCTTCCGAACATAAATATGAATTAATCGCAGGAGAGAGAAGATGGTTAGCTTCACAAAATGCTGGTTTAAATGAAATACCTGCAGTTATTTTAGATATAGACGATGCTCAATCACTAGAATTTGCAATTGTTGAAAATGTACAAAGGCAAGATTTGAACCCAATAGAGGAATCTAGAGGATACCAAAAATTAATTGAAAATTTTAATTATGATAATGATAAATTATCTAAATTTGTTGGTAAAAGTAGAAGTTATATTGTTAATTCTTTAAGATTATTGTCTTTACCAAAAGAAGTTTTATTAATGGTTGAAGAAACAAAGTTATCCGTTGGCCATGCACGATCTTTAATTGGTTTAGATAATGCAATATTTGTTGCACAAAAAATAATTAAAGAAAAACTTTCTGTCAGACAAACAGAACTTTTGGTTAAAAAATTTAAAAATAAAAGTTTTACTGTTGTTAAAAGAAAAGATGCTAATATATTGAATTTGCAAAAAGACTTAGAAGAAAAAACAGGGCTAGTAGTTTCAATTAATAATAAAAAAAATAATTCTGGTATGGTTTCTTTTGAATATAAAGACTTAGATCAATTACAAAGGCTTATAGGAATAATTAAGAGTAACTATTAGCCTTCTTGCATATTTTACTTAAATAATTTAAAAAAATAATAGATGAATTTTGGGCATTAAGCTTACATTCTAATTCAATTTTATTAAGATTAAAGATTATTTCCTTAAGATAATTAAGTTTAAAAATGTTAATTTGTTTTTTAACATCTACTTTTTCTTTCCAGAAAATTGGTGGTTTATAATTATCAACCAATACTTCTGAATTTTTTTGATTGTTATTTTGCTCTTTTATTTTAATTAATCTTTGAATTTTACTACTTAAAATTTTTAAAATTAAAATATAATTAAAAGAAGTTAGATTTAGTTCAATTAGATTTTTTCTAAATCTTATAATATCCCCATTTAAGCATGTGTTAACAAATTTTCCAGTATCAATTTCTTCACTATAATTAGTTAAATCTTTAATATTTTCAAAAGTAATCTTTTTCGAAAAATTACTAAATGATATAATTTTTATTATTTCATTTCTTAAGTTAATTCTATCTCCATTTGCTCTGTTTAAAATTAAATTTTTTGATTCGTTAGAAATATTAATATTATTTTTTTTTAACTCTTGGTTTAAGATTTTTGCTAAATCATCTATTTTATCTTGATAACAAGGAATACAAAAAACTTTTTTATTTTTTTCAGATAAGTTTCTTAATTTAGATTTTTTATCTAACAATTCTGAAATCATTATAAGTGAAATGTTACTATTATTTTTCTCTATGAAATCTAATAAGTATTTTTCAAATTTATTTGAAGCTTTATTTATTATAATAACTTTTTTATTTATAAATAATGAGTCAGAATTAATTTCTTCATAAAATATATTCTCTGATTTTAATATTTCTTCTTCCCAAAAATTAAGAGTTTCTATTTTTTTAAATTCATCAACTTTTTGAGCTTTAATTAATTCTTTGATTTCTATTTTCAATCCTGAATTTTCACCATATAAAAGAAAAATATTTTTATCTTTACTAAAATTATTTTTAGTAGTTTCGTATGATTTAAGTATCATTTTAAATGCTTTGGTTAATTCTTAAAATTATATCGTTGGCTAATTTAGAAATTATATTTCTTATTACAGATTTCTCAAGGTTAATTGTTTCTGAAATCTGTGATTGTTTATCATAATTTAGAGAATTAATTAATCTTTCCGAATAAAAATAGTTTCCCGAGTCTAAAATTTTAGCTTTTATATCAACTATAATTTCCATTTTATAGGTGACAATTTTACCAGTCTTATCTTTAACAGCATCAGATTTATTTCTCTCTACATCTATTTCCAAAATTATTTTTTTGGTATTTTCTTTTACTTTTTCTTTTCTTTCAAATCTAGTAACTCTGTCAATTATATCTTGAGCAATCTCTTTATCACCTGATAAAATACTATCCTGAATATAAAAGTTAATATCTTTTGCGGAATATATTGGTACATACCCGCATTCTGATATTAGAATTATTGATAAAAACAATAGAATAATTTTTAATTTTTTATTAATCATTTTAAGTTATGAAGTTAATTATTTTGTTTTTAATATAAATTATCTTTATAATTTTTTTTCCATCAAGGTATTTTTTAACATTATTAATCTCGAGTGCCTTTTTTGATACTATAGTTTCTTCTGAATTTAGCGGCAAATGAATTGAGCCTCTTTTTTTACCATCAATTTGAATTATTATAGTAGATTCTTTATCTTCTATAAGATTTTTGTCGTATTTTGGCCACTCAACATTTTTAAGTAAAATTTTTTTATCTAATTTTTTTAAACATTCAGAAGCTATATGTGGAATGAGTGGCATTATTAAAATCATTTTTGTTTTTAAAATTTCTATAATTATCTTATTTGGTATATTTTTATTTTTAATTTGTTTATCTAATTCGTTATACATTTCATATATATTAGCGACAACAACGTTATATTGAAAATTTTCTAAATTTTTAGTTATATTAAAAATTTTTTTATTCATAAATTTTGATAGATCATCTTTATGAATACCATTTTCTTTTGGATTTCTTTCAAGAGCTTTGTTTGTCAAATTCCAAATTTTTTGAATAAACTTATAAGAAGAGGAAATTCCATCATCTGACCACTGTATGTCTCTACTTGGTGGGCTATCTGAAAGTATAAACCATCTAACTGCATCTGCTCCATAAATTTTGATAACTTTTTCTGGATCCACAACATTTTTTTTTGACTTAGACATTGCCTCTAATGGTCCTACAGTTATTTTGTTTGTAGAGTTTTTAACTTCATATTTATTGTCTTTATTTAAAATAATTTCATCAGGATAATAATATTTGCCTTTTTCATCTCTATAAGTTTCGTGACATACCATGCCCTGAGTAAAAAGCCCTTCAAATGGTTCTTTTATCTTAAATTTTTCATTTTTAAATGAGAGAGCTCTCATAAAAAATCTTGAATATAAAAGATGCAAAATTGCATGTTCAACACCACCAATATATTGATCTACAGGCATCCAATAATTAACGTCATCTATATTGTAACCATATTTTTTTTCTTTAGGTGAACAGAATCTTAAAAAGTACCAAGAAGAATCTACAAAAGTATCAAGTGTGTCTGTTTCTCTTATATAATTTTTTCCATTTATTGTGATATTTTTCCAAGCGGTATGTTTTTCTAATGGATTACCTACACTAGTAAGTTTTACATCATTAGGTAAGGTTACAGGTAATTTTTCTTTAGGAATAACAAATGTTTTACCATTTTCATCATACATTATAGGAATGGGACATCCCCAATATCTTTGTCTTGAAATTCCCCAATCTTTTAATCGGAAAGAAATTTTTTTTTCACCTATTTTTTTTTCTTTTAAAATATTTATAACCTTTTCTATAGCTTGTGTTTTTTTTAAGCCATTAAGAAATTCTGAATTTATTATAATTCCATCACCAGTATAAGCTTCTTGTTTAATCTTAAATTGTGATTCTTTTTTATTTAAAGGTAAAATTACTGGTTTTATTTTTAAATTATATTTTATTGCAAAATCTAAATCTCTTTGATCATGAGCTGGACAACCAAAAACTGCTCCCGTTCCATAATCCATTAAAACAAAATTTGCTACAAATACTGGCACCTTTTCATTAGGATTTAAGGGGTTTGAAGCTAGTAAGTTTGTTTTAAAACCTAACTTTTCTGCATTAGCTATTGCTTCTTCTGTAGTCCCCATTCTTGAACATTCTTTTTTGAATTTTTGAAATTCTGAACTACTTGAAAATTCATTAGCAACAGGATGGTCTACTGAAAGAGCTAAAAAAGAAATTCCAAATAAAGTATCAGGCCTTGTAGAAAAACATTTAATCTTATCAAATTTTTTTGAACCAGATATACTAAAATCTATTTCACAGCCAATTGATTTACCTATCCAGTTTTTTTGCATAAGTTTAACTTTGTCAGGCCATTTATCTAATTTTTCTAAATCATCGAGTAAATCTTGAGAGAATTGTTTGATATTAAAAAACCATTGGGAAAGTTTTTTTCTTTCAACATCCGCACCAGATCTCCATCCTTTACCATCTATAACTTGCTCATTAGCCAATACTGTTTGATCTATAGGGTCCCAATTGACGTAGGTTTCTTTTTTATAAACTAAACCTTTTTCATATAATTCAATAAAAAATTCTTGTTGATGTTGATAATAATTTGGATCACATGTTGAAATTTCATAGTCCCAATCTATTGATAATCCTAATAAATTAAGTTGTTTTTTCATTGTATTAATATTTTTTTCAGTCCAGGTTTTAGGGTGCAAATTATTTTCACGAGCTGCATTTTCTGCAGGCATACCAAAAGAATCCCAACCCATTGGATGAAGAACATTAAAATTATTATATTTCTTATATCTAGCTAATACATCTCCTATGGTATAATTACGTACATGCCCCATATGAATTTTACCCGAGGGATAAGGAAACATTTCTAGACAATAAAATTTTTTATTATTTTTATTTTTAGAAATTTTAAAAAAATTATTATCTTTCCAGAATTTTTGCCAGCTTTCTTCTACGACTTGAGTATTATATCTTTCCATAAAAAACTTAAAAAAAACTAATTTTTTTCTCTAATTCTTTGAGCGTGGTCGCCTTTTTTCTTTTTAGTTTTTTTACTATTTTTAGCATAAGTAGTTTTTTGTAATTTGGTTGCTAATTTTAAAATAGTGTCTTTAATTTCTTTTTCTAAAGAAGAAGAAACTTTACTAGTACTACAAATATTAGATTCGTTACAAATTTTTTTGTGAATTGAAACATTTATACCATCTGATCTTATTTCATTTGATAAAAACCTAACAGTAATTTTAATTGACTCATTTGTTGCCGAAGCATCATTGTACCAATCAGTAATTATCATACCTCCAGCATAATCAACATTTGCTAATGGTAAAAAATCAAGAGTTTCTAAAGCAGCCCTCCATAAAACATTCGATGATGAAAATTGGAAAACTCCACCATCTTTTTTAAAAATGTTTTCAACAGCTACTGATCGTCCTTCTTCAATAGCTTGCCTAGCCCTAACGTCAGCGTTTGCATCTATTTTCCTAGCATCACCTGGATCCCATTTAGGGAGCTTGCAATTTTGCAAAAATAATGTGCTTAAAATTAATAAAATAATAAGTGTGATATTTTTTTTATGAAATCTTTTAAAATGATACATATTTTGAGTTTAATGATATTATTAATTATATTAAAAAATATAATATTTCAAAAAATACCTTCCAAATAGCAAAAAAAAAGCTTATTTTTCCTCGTTAATTGTAAAATGTGATAAAAATGCAACAATAATACAAAAAAAGAGCATAAATTGATAAAAATGATATAAAGCATGGTTTTTGGTGCTAAATTGCCACTATTCATATGAATAAACAAATTAACAAAGGAGATAATAATATGAAAAAAATGACAAAAATCGGTTTATCAGCACTTGCTGGTTCACTAGCATTGTCTGCTGCAAATGCCGGAGATTTCGGAATTTCAGGTTCAGTTACTATTTCTAATGCTTCAAGATCAGCAAGTATAACAGATGACACAGCTGGCGCTTCAACAAGTGGCGCAAGATTTGGTATGTCAAGAGCGTTTACACTTACTGGTGCAGGAGAATTAGACAACGGTTACAGCTGGACTTACTTTGCTGCATCTGCAACAGATGGTGGTTCATTCGGTTGGACTTCATCTGGAATGACTATGGACTTAGATGGTATGGGTCAAATTGGTTGGTTAAACAAAGCCGGCCCATTAGACGCAATAGATGACGTAGCACCTACAGCATGGGAAGAAGTATCAGATGGTATTTTTTCTAGAGATCAAGCTGGCGGTATCAGTGGTGGTTATCACGTAGATTACTACACACCTGAACTTGCTCTTGGAACTGTAGTAAGAGTTGCTTACGCACCAGAAATTAGTGGTACACCTGGAGACAAAGGTACTGCTGCTGGTTCTGCTGGTCAAGGTTCTGGACAAGCGATATCAATTAACACAAAACCTGTTGATGGTTTATCAATGGGAGCTGCTTACTCTAAAGTAGACCAAGTAAATACTACTTCTTTCGATGACGATAAAGAAGAAGCAATTGCTTATGTTAAATATGCTATCGGTCCAATAACTGTTGGTTACCAAAGAAACGTAGAAGTGCCAAACGAAAATGGTGGAACTACAAGTGGTAACGCTACTAACTCTGTACAATACTATGATGAAACATCATGGGGTGTTAGTTTCCAAGTTAACGATAACCTATCAATTTCTTACGGTGAAATAACAAACACTAAAGACTTTGGTACGAATGATGACAGTGATACAAATGTTGATGCAGAAGCAAAAGGTATTAACGTTGCGTATAACTTAGGTGGAGCTACATTAAAAATTCTTCACTCATCTTCAGACAACAACAACTACGTTACAACTGACGACAGAGACCAAACAGTTGTTGCTTTAGGATTAGCGTTTTAATTAATAAACTATTTCAAAGTATTATAAAAAACCGGCCTTTTTAGGCCGGTTTTTTTTTATCTTGTTTAAAAAATTTTATTGCACCAAATCCTTTAATATTCAAAATTTTTAGTTTTTTTATATTAAACTTATTTATGCCTCCTAAGGCATAAAACTTTATATTCTTATTTAGTGTCAGTAAATTAAACCTCGTTATATCTAAACGTTTATTATTTTTATTTTTAAAAATTGGAGATAAAAAGATTGCTTTACATCTTTGCTTTATTTTTTCGTTTATTTCTTTTTCCGAATGAGCTGACCCTATAACCAAAATATTCTTAATATTTAAATTAATATAATCCATCTTATTTTTAATAAATGATGGTATATAAATACCAAAAGCCTTTACTTTAAGAGCAAGCTTTATGTCATTTGATATAAAAAGTTTGTATTTCTTACGTTTACAAGCCTTTGATATCTTATAAAGATTTTCTAATTTATTAACATTTTTATAATTCCTATAAATCACACCTAAATTTGTGTTATTATGTTCGAAAAATTTAGGAGAATATTTATCTAGAAAAATATATTTTTTAGGAATTTTATTGTGCATAATATTATAAACAAAATAGAGTTTATTAAGTCAGAAATTAAACGAACTATTCAAAAAAAACAACCCAAAAGCCAGAACCCAGAAATTATTGCTGTAAGCAAAACTTTCCCTTCTGAAAAAATATTACCACTAATTAAGTATGGCCACATTCATTTTGGAGAAAATAAAATTCAAGAAGCAGAGGATAAATGGGTAAAATTAAAAGAGGAATACAATCATGTTAAATTACATATGGTTGGTAAATTACAATCTAACAAAGCTAAAAAAGCAGTTCAGTTATTTGATTACATTCATTCTTTAGACAATGCAAAACTCGCAGAAAAGATTAGTAAGTTTGAATTACAATTCAATAAAAAAATTAATATTTTTATACAAGTAAATTTAGGTAATGAAGAACAAAAATCTGGTATTACCAAATCTGATTTAAAAGGATTCTATGATTTTTGTACAAAAAATCTTTCTTTAAATATTATTGGTTTAATGTGCATTCCTCCACAAAATTTAGATTCTGTTAATTATTTTAATGATTTAAATAATCTAGCTAAAACATTTAACTTATCTAATTTGAGTATGGGTATGTCGCATGATTATATAGAAGCTATAAATTGTGGCTCTACTTTTGTTCGTATAGGTGAAATGATTTTTGGAAAAAGAATTATCCAATAAAAATTTTTGTCTTTTTGTTAATATATTTTATTAATTCTACCAAATCTCTTTTGGTAATTGCTACACAACCTTTTGTTTTACTGTAATTTTTAGTTAAGTGTAAAAAAATTGCACTTCCTTTACCGGCTATAATTGGATTTGTATTATAATTTATAACTATCAGAATATCATATTTATGATCTTTTCTGTGGAGTTTTTCATGTTTAAGTTTTGAGGTAATTTTTATTTCTTTATTGTAATAAACACTACTAACATCATGGCACCAACCACTGTTTTTAGTAATTATTTTTTTTTCTAATTTAGTAAAAATATTTTTTATTCTATCTTTTCTGTAATAAAGCTTACCAAGAGTATATTTACCTTTTGGTGTAATTTCATCTCCTTCTTTTTTTTTAATTTTTAACCCTTTACACCCCAAAGAGCATTTATATTTAAAGTTCTTATAAGTTAAAAAACCATTCTTTTTAATTTTAATATTCATAGTGTATAATAATATTTATATGGATAATTTAAATATATTTGTAGTAAGAAATAAAGAATTAAGTAACATACTTCTTGAAATAAAGCCTTTTAAAAATGGGGAAATTTTATTTTTTGAAAATCTTTTATCTATTTTGGATTCTAGCTTATTAAATACTAAGGATAATATATTTATAATTACTGATTATTATGATGAAAAGAATTTTATTAAAAATTTAAATAAGATCAACAAACCAAATATAATTATAGTAAATCAAGCGAAGATTAAGAATTTAAAAAATGATAAAATTTTTAATTCAGAATATTTAAGTATACCATTCAAAGTTAATGAATTAATTTCAAAAATTACAATATGTTTTTCAAAGTATAGTTTCGAAGAAAAATCAGTTATTAATATTTTAGAGTATATTTTAGATGTTAATAAAAGAGAAATAATAAAAGATAATAAAAAACTTAAATTGACTGAAAAAGAAGTAGATTTTTTATTATACCTTAAAGATAATAGAGAACCAATTTCTAGAGAGAAAATTTTAAATAATGTTTGGAATTATTCATTTAAAACAGAAACACATACAGTTGAAACACATATTCATCGTTTAAGGAAAAAATTTTTAGATACTTTTGGTGAAGAAAATATTATTAAAAACAATAAAAAAGGTTATTCTTTATGAAGAGAAAAGTAGTTAAAAATCCTATTGCTAGAGATTTATTTACAGCTAAATATAAAAAAAGAATAGTTAAACCCAAAAAGGGAAAAGGTAGTTATAAAAGAAAAAATTAATTTAGCCTTGCCCCTATTTGTTGAATAACTTTTGAAGACATTTCTGTACCTTTTTCCAAACTTTCTTTAAGAGATAAGTTGTTTACGTAACCATGTAAAAACCCTGCAGCAAAAAGATCTCCAGCTCCTGTTAAATCAATAATTTTAAGGTCCTTTTTAACACCACACTCAACTACATCATTACCTTTTATAGCAACACTTCCCTTTTCTCCTCTAGTTAAGACAATAAGTTTTCCCAGTTCTTTTGAAAAATTAATTACTTCGTTAAAATTTTTTGCTTCAATTAGAGAAATAATTTCTTGTTCATTTGCAAAAGTAATATCTAGTTTATTTTTTACTAAGTTTAAAAAATGTGGCTTGTGTCTATCAACACAAAATTGATCAGACAATGACATTGCAACTTTATTTGCATTATTTATTGCTTTATCAAATGCCTTCTTGGGATCACCTTCATCCCACAAGTACCCTTCTAAAAAAATAATTTCACTGTTTTTTACTGCATTAATATCAACATCATTTTCGTTTATTTTTCCAGCTGTACCGAGGAACGTACACATAGTTCTTTCTGAGTCAGGCGTTATTAAAATTAGACAAGTTCCTGTTGGTAATTCTTCTTTTTTTTTAGAGTAAAAATACTCAACATTCTCTTTTTTAAGTCCATCTTCATATTTACTTCCTAGATTATCATCACAAACTTTACCAATAAATCCTACTTTATTCTGAAGTTGGGATAAACCTACTATAGAGTTAGCTACTGATCCACCTGAAACAGTTTTTTCAATTTTAAGATTAGATAACAACTTTTTAAATTCATTTTCATCAAAAATCAGTTTCATTGTGCTTTTTGTTAATCCATTGTTATTTAAAAAATCATCTTTTACTTTGCAGATGACATCAACAATTGCATTTCCTATTCCTAAAATTTTCATATTATGCCTTTTTAGTTTTTATTGAATTTTTTCTGTTAGGATAACAAGTAGTACAAATTTTACAAGTTAAACCATAACATTTTCTAGCCTGACAGTGTTGCCTTCCATAATATATTATTTGAAGATGAAGTTTATTCCATGATTTTTTTGGAAATAACCTTTTTAAGTCCTTCTCTGTCTGAATAACATTTTTACCATTGCTTAGACCCCAACGTTGAGCTAAACGATGAATATGAGTGTCCACAGGAAAAGCAGGATATCCAAATCCTTGAGACATTACCACACTTGCTGTTTTGTGGCCTACTCCAGGTAATTTTTCTAATTCATTAAAGGTTTTAGGAACTTTACCATTGTGAAGCTTTATTAAGTTTCTAGATAAAAAATACACACTTTTAGCTTTAACTCTAAAGAGACCTATACTCTTAATTAATTTTTCAATTTTTTTTCTTCCTAATTTTACAAAGTGTTCTGGTTGATTGTATTTTGGGTAAATATTTTTTGTAACATTATTTACATTTAAATCTGTACATTGTGCTGATAAAAGAACAGAAATAAGCAAAGTAAATTTGTTTCTATGTTTTAAAGGAATAGGAGTTTTGGGATAGATCTTATTTAAAATTTTTAATACTATTTTAGCCCTATCTTTTTCTTTCATTAATCAAAATTTAATACATTTCTCATAGAATAGAGGCCTGGTTTTTTGGTCTTTAACCACATCGCTGCTTTTATAGCACCTTCAGAGTATAAAGATCTATCATGTGCTTCATGCATCAAATTTATTGTTTCTTTTTTATCTGTCATTATTACAGAATGATTGCCTATTGTTTCACCTGACTTTGTAGAAAGAAAATTTATTTTATTTTTTGATGGTAAATAATATGATTTTTTATTTCTTATCATTTTAAAAACATTGTTTTTTGAAGTAATTTTTTTTCCCATTAATTTTTTTAAGTTTTTAGATTTTCCTTTGGCTATAGCTTCACCAAGCATGATTGCTGTCCCAGAAGGAAAGATTTTTTTATATTTATGATGTTCATCTAAAACTCTAGAAAGAAATGATGTATCAAGATATTTTGAAACTATTTCAGTAATATAAACAAGTAAATTTACACCCAAACTCATATTCCCTGCTTTTAAGACAGGAATTTTTTTTGATATCTTTTTAATATATTTTTCTTGTTTAGTATTAAATCCTGTAGTTCCTATTATTACTTTTTTTTTTAATTTATTTGCTATTTTTAAAACTTCAATGGTGCAAGCAGGTGTTGTAAAATCGATAATTATAGAAGCAGTTTTAAATGCTTCAACTGAGTTTTGTTTGACAAATAAACTTCCTATTTTTTGTTTTTTTGTAATTTTATTTTCTGTTAGAGCTACAATTTCAATATTTTTATTTCTATTAGCAGATTTAATTAACTCAAGGCCCATTTTACCCATGCATCCAGTGATCGCTATTTTTAATCTCTTCATGTTGATAAAACTTTAACTTTTTTTAATAAATTAGTCTAATTATTATTAATTTTTCCAAAAATTTTTTGCTTTTTCAAAAAAATCTTTAATACTAGGGTTGGTTTTTGAGTCTTCTAAACTCTTAAATTTTTCTAAAAGTTCTTTTTGTTCTTTACTTAAACCAATAGGTACTTCAGTTATAATTCTTATATATAAATCTCCATATTCCTTACTTTTCATTATAGGCATACCTTTGGCTTTTAGTCTAAATTGTTTACCACTTTGAGTACCTGATGGAATCTTAACTTTCGCTTTTCCTCCATCTATTGTTGGAACTTCTACTGTGGTTCCTAAGGCTGCGTCAGTGAGTGAAATAGGAAATTCATAAAATAAATTTTCTCCTGATTTTTTAAAAATATTATGACTATCTATTGAAATGAAAATGTATAAGTCCCCATTTCCTGATCCTTTTATGCCAGCCTCACCTTTTCCAGTTAATCTAATTCTTGTGCCATCATCTACACCGCGAGGTATATTGGTAGATATTTTCTTTTTTGCTTGTTTTTTTCCTAAACCTCTACAAGATTTACATGGAGAAGATATTTGTTCTCCTGATCCGCTACATTCTGGGCATGTTTGTTGTACTGTAAAAAAACCTTGATTAGATCTAACTCTCCCATGTCCATCACACATTGAACAAGTTGTAGGTTTTGACCCTGGTTCTGATCCATAGCCTGTGCATCTTTCACATTTCTCAGAAGACGAAAAACTTATTTCTTGTTTTTTTCCTTTATACGCCTCCTCTAAAGAAATATTTAAATCAAACCTTAGATCCGAACCTCTATATTGTTTAGATGTTCTGCTTCTTGAGTCCATTCCTCCAAAATCACCAAAGAAGTCTTCAAAAATTTCTGAAAAAGAGCCTGAAAAATCAAAATTTCCAAATCCTGATCTAGATCCTCCTCCTTCAAAAGCAGCATGTCCAAATTGATCATATTGAGCTCTTCTCTCTTTATCAGAAAGAATATGATAAGCTTCGCTTGCTTCTTTGAATTTTGCTTCTGATTCTTTATCACCTTTATTTCTGTCAGGATGATATTTAAGAGCTAATTTTCTATATGATTTTTTTAAATCTTCAGGGGAGGTTGATTTGTTTACGCCTAAGATTTCATAATAATCTTTTTTAGCCATATTTTTTTGACATCTTTAAATGTCTTTAAGCTTTAGGCGCTCTTTTCTTTGTTATCTGATTTTACTTCTTCGAAATCAGCGTCCACAACATTTTCTTTATTATCTTTGCCTTTATCATCTTTATCATTATCATCTTTTTTAGTATCTGGTTTTTTTTTATTTTTTTCTTGGCTTTTATATACTGCTTCACCCAGTTTCATCGAAGATTGAATTAATGATTGAGTTTTTTTCTTAATTTCTTCAATATCAGTCCCTTTTAATGCATTTCTAAGATCAGATATATTTGTTTCAATAGCTTTCTTTTCAGTTTCAGTGATCTTACTTCCATACTCTTTTAGGTTTTTTTCAGTAGCATGAATTATTGTATCGGCTTGATTTCTTGAGTCCACAGCTTCTCTTTTTTTCTTGTCTTCTTCTTTATTTGACTCTGCATCTTTAACCATTTTTTTTATATCTTCATCAGATAAACCACCTGAGGCTTGAATTTGAATTTTTTGTTCTTTGCCAGTTCCCTTATCTTTAGCAGAAACACTAACAATACCATCAGCGTTAATATCAAATGCTACTTCAATTTGTGGCGTTCCTCTTGCGGCAGGGGGTATTCCAACAAGTTCAAAATTACCTAGCAATTTATTATCTGTAGCCATTTCTCTTTCACCCTGCATAACCCTTATAGAGACAGCTGGTTGATTATCCTCTGCTGTAGAAAATACCTGACTTTTTTTCGTAGGTATGGTTGTATTTTTTTCAATTAATTTAGTTGAAACTCCACCAAGTGTTTCTATTCCTAGAGACAGAGGTGTTACATCCAATAGTAATACATCTTTTACATCGCCTTGAAGCACTCCTCCTTGAATTGCAGCTCCCATAGCAACAACTTCATCTGGATTTACACTTTTGTTTGGTTCTTTACCAAAAAAATTTTTAACTGTTTCAATAATTTTAGGCATTCTTGTCATTCCACCAACAAGAACTATTTCGTTAATTTCTCCTGCAGAAAAACCAGAATCTTTTAAAGCAGTTTCACATGGCAACAAAGTTCTTTTAATTAATTCTTCAACCAAGGCTTCAATTTTTGCTCTAGTAAGTTTTATGTTAATATGTTTTGGACCAGTTTTATCTGCTGTTATAAAAGGTAAATTAACTTCTGTTTGAGTTGCTGAAGATAATTCAATTTTAGCTTTTTCAGCTGCTTCCTTAAGTCTTTGAAGAGCTAGTTTATCTGATTTAAGATCTATTCCGTTATCTTTTTTAAATTCACCAACTAAATAATCAACAATTTTGTCATCAAAATCCTCACCGCCAAGAAATGTATCTCCATTAGTAGATTTTACTTCAAAAACACCATCACCTATTTCAAGAATAGATATGTCAAAAGTTCCTCCACCAAGATCGTACACTGCAATTTTTTGTCCACCTTTTTTATCTAGGCCATAAGCTAAAGACGCTGCTGTGGGTTCATTAATAATTCTTAAAACTTCTAATCCTGCAATTTTACCTGCATCCTTAGTTGCTTGTCTCTGTGAATCATTAAAATAAGCAGGTACAGTAATAACTGCCTTAGTAACTTCTTGTCCTAAATATTTTTCAGCAGTTTCTTTCATTTTTTGTAAAATAAAAGCTGAAATTTGTGAAGGTGAATATTTTTTTTCTCTACTTTCAAGCCAAGCATCATTATTATCTGCTTTAATTATTTTATAAGGAACTTTAGAAAAATCTTTTTTCACAGAATCATGGTCAAAGCTTCTTCCGATCAATCTTTTAACAGCAAATAAAGTATTTTCAGGATTGGTAACAGCTTGTCTTTTTGCTGGTTGACCTACTAATTTTTCATTATTTTCATCAAAAGCTACAACTGAAGGTGTAGTTCTAGCTCCCTCTGCGTTTTCTAATACTTTAGCTTGCGTACCATCCATTATGGCAACACAAGAATTTGTTGTTCCTAAATCTATTCCAATAACTCTACTCATAATTTATTTTCCTTTGTGATGTCATATAAGTGCTTTTCTTCAATCTACAAGCCAAAAAATCAATTATTTTGCTCTTTTTTATGGGTATTTTCGTTTTTATTATCATTTTCACTAGTTTTTTTTGTAACGCTAACAAGAGATGGTCTTAATAGACGATTTTTCATCATATAACCCTTTTGCATTTCTTGAACTACTGTACCAGGATCTTTTGAAGAATCTTCAACTTCTAACATTGCTTGATGAAAATTTGGATCAAATTTTTTATTAATACATTCAATTGCTTCTACATTATTTCTCTTGAAAATTGAGACTAAATCTTTTTTTATTACTTCAATTGATTCAATAATTTTGTTTAAGTCTTTATTTTCTTTTAAGCTTTCATCACTTTTAAAAGAATTAGTTGCTCGGTCCAAATTATCCAATAAAGAAAGAGATTCTTTTGCAAAATTAAAACCTCCAAAATCAAAAGCTTCTTGTCTTTCCTTATCAAATCTTCTTCGTTGATTTTCCGCTTCAGCTAATGATCTTAATAACTTATCTTCCAAAGCAAATATTTTTTGCTCTGGAGTTTCTTCATTTTTAATATCATTATTTTCATTTTTTTTTGACGAATCATCTTTTGGTTCCTCATTTTTTAAATTCTCTTCCTCTTTTTCATCTATTTTTTTCATTGAATTGATATATGGTAATTAATATAAAAATTTCTACTATAAAATGAAAAAAATTAATAAAATATTAATAGGAACAAATAACCCAGGTAAATTTGATGAAATTAGCAAGTTATTACCTAAAAATGTGGAAAAGTACTCACCTATAGACTTCAAAATTTTAAGCCCAAAAGAGACAGGCAAAACTTATGAAGACAATTCAAGAATAAAAGCTTTATATTATTCAAAAAAAACAAACTTAATATGTTTATCAGATGATTCAGGTTTAGAGATTGACTTGCTGAATGGAGAGCCAGGAATATATTCTTCTAGGTGGGGTGGACCTAATAATAATTTTAATGTTGCTATAGAAAAGGTTTTTAAAATAATTAAAAAAAAGAAAAAAAATAACAAGATTATAAAAGCAAAATTTATTTGTAATTTAACATTATGTTGGCCAAATAAAAAAAAAATAATTTCTGTCGAAGGCATCATACCTGGACGAATTATTGATCAAAAAAAAGGTATAAAAGGATTTGGATATGATCCAATTTTTGTTCCAAGAGGATTTAACTATACTTTTGGTGAGATGAGTCCAAAATTAAAAATGTCAATTGATCATAGGTATAAAGCTTATAATAAATTAAAAAAATATTTTTTTTAATTTATTTTACTAAAAGATTTTTCAGAAATTCTGTATATATTTAAATTTTGGTAACTTTGATTATTCTTAAATGAAAATTTACTATGCAATCCTTTAAAATTTATTTTACTTAAAAGTTTTTCTATGTTCATTTGATCTTTCTTTTCTTGCCATAAATAATAAATTAGCCCTAATAAGTCATGAGCTAATAAGGAAATTTCGGAAGCTTTTTTATTAAATGTTTTAAAATATTCCTTTTTGTAATTATTGAAGCTTTTATAATTAATTGAGGGAAATAATAGATTCTTCATAGCATCTTCTTCAAATAAACTTTCATCAAACCACTGATTAATTGTAAAAAAGACCACTTTATCATCAGTAACATCTGAATACTTGAAAGAAGTTAATACACTTTTTAAATTTTCACCAAAATCTGCAATAATTACAGAATCAAAATTTACATTTCCTAGAGTATATTTTTTCTTTAGTTTTTCATATTCTTTTTTGTCTTTATATAAATCAGATTTTTTTAGTATTTTTAGCCTTCTATTTAGATTTCTTTTTCTTTGGTCGTATGAGGTAATTTTTTCTATTTCACTTGTAATTTTTTTTGGATCTGTATCATATGTAATAATTTTAAAAGAAGAAAATTCTTTTTTGTCTACAGATTCTTTAATTTCGTTTTCAAACTCATTTTGTGGTATTAAAAAAATTGTTTTTGAAAAATTATTTTTTTTAAGATATTTTTTTATAGTATTTAATTGAGAATTTATATTTATACCAAATGCCACAACATTTTTTGGAAGCCAATGAGTTTTATTTGTAAGAGAGAAAAATGTTATTTCTTCAAATTCATCAAGTTTTTCTAAACTTTGATGAAAAATTGGACCAATAACAATTTTAATACCCATTTCCTTAAATTCATTTGCTGCATTAAAAGTAATATTTGGGTCGCCTCCACTATTTTTTGGATATATTTCTATATTCTTTTGTCCAAGACTAAAGGTTGCTAATTTAATAGAATTTAAAATTGATTGGCCAATTTCATTAAATTCACCTGATAAAGGAACTAAAACACCTATTTTTAAAATTTCATTTTTTTTATCCACTTCTTCAGCTTTTATTTGGCTTGCAAATAAAAGATTCATTGTCAAAAATAAATAGGTTATTATTATCAGTGTTAATTTTTTTTTCATTAATCAAGTTATTTTAAATGATATTGGATAAAAGTAAAAAAATAATATCTGGATTATACATTGTATCTACCCCAATAGGAAACCTTGAAGATATTACATTTAGGGCTATAAATGTTCTAACTAAATCTGACATAATTTTATGTGAAGATACAAGAAGATCATATAAATTATTAAGTCATTACAAAATCAAAAAAAAGTTAATTTCTTATCATAAATTTAATGAAAAAAAGATGTTACAGGCTATTATTAATTTAATCGAAGATAAAAAAATAGTTTCACTTATTTCTGATGCAGGAACTCCATCAATATCTGATCCAGGAGCATTAATTGTTAAAGAGTGTATTGATAAAGGAATAAATATTTTTCCTATCCCAGGCCCATCGGCTGTAACTGCAGCTATAAGTGCGTCAGGTTTTGAGGGCAAATATGTTTTTTTTGGTTTTTTACCTAAAAAAATAAGTGAATTAGAAAGAATTTTTAAAAATTTAGTAAATTTAGATTACTCATTAGTTTTTTTTATTTCTGCAAAAAAAATAAATTTTTATATTGAATATTTTAAGATCTATTTTTCAAATCGAAATATTTTTATTGCAAGAGAAATGACTAAGATCTATGAAAGTTATATTTCAAAAAAAGTTGATTTTTTAAGTGAATTTCCTGAAAATTTTAAGGGAGAGTTAACAATTGTATTATCAAAACCTTTTTCTAAAAAAAATAACAAAGACTTGAGCGAATCTGTTAAAATAAAAATTAAAAAGATGCTAAAAAAATATTCACATAAAGATGTTGTAGATTTTGTTTCAAAAAATGAAAATTTACCAAAAAATATTATTTATAAATATTGTTTAAAAATAAAAAAATATGATGAATAAAATAAACAAAAAGTTATTTATTATTTTTATTTTTATTACTTTAAGTAGTTGTGTTGGAACTTCCACCGTAGGTGTTTTTGGATCGGGCGTAAGTGTTGCTCTAGACCCCAGAACTATTGGTACACAAATCGATGATTCAATAATGCAAAAAAACTTGGTTAGTCGTTTGGTTTTAAAGGATAAAAAATATTTTATAAATGTTAAAATAAAAGTTTTAGATGGTAGAATATATCTTACTGGCAAAGTTGATACACCAGAAGAAAAATTACAAATAACCAAATCAGCTTGGGAAACAAATGGAGCTAGATCAGTAAAAAATGATATAAGAATTAAAGAAAAATTTTCATTTAAAATGAAAGCGGGTGATATTCTGATCACCACTCAACTTAGATCAGCTATTATTTTAAATAAGAAAATCAGTTCTGCTAATTATAATATAGATACATACAATAAGACAATTTACATTTATGGTATTTCGTATGATAATGATGAAAGAAAAGAAGTTATAAAAGAAGCCAAAGAAATATTGGATGTTAAAGATGTTGTCGCAAGTATTTTATTAGTTTCAGATTTAAGTAGGCAGAAAGATTAATTTTTTTTATTATAATTAATAACATCAGCTGAATAAGCTGCAACAGACGCTAAGTTTAAAATATCTGATGTTGAAGATCTTAGAGGGGCAATTTCAACAGGCTGTCCTAATCCAATTAATAAAGGACCAATAACTTTTGCTCCACCTAATTCTCTCATCATTTTATAGGATATTGCTGCACTATGTTGTCCTGGCATAATTAATATATTTGCTCCTCCAACTATTTCTGAAAAGGGGTAAAGTTCTTTGTATTTTTCATTTAAAGCAACATCAGGCTGCATATCTCCATCAAATTTAAAGTCTACATTTTTTTCTTTTAATATTTCCACAGCTTTTTTTATATGTTTTGTTCTGCTTGTCGATGGTTGTCCAAAAGTTGAATGAGAGACAAAAGCGACCTTAGGATTAAATCCAAAAAGTCTAACAACTCGAGCAGATGAAATAGCTATTTCTGCTAATTGTTCAGAACTTGGATATTCATGAACACTAGTATCTCCAATAAAAACAGTTTTCCCTTTATTGACGATCATATTTAGACCAAACATTATTTCACCAGCTCTTGGTTCAATTACTTTTGTAATTTTTTCTAAAGAAGCTCCATATCTTCTAGTATTACCTGTGACAGCTCCATCAGCATCCCCACAAGAAACCATGCAAGAAGCCCAAATTACTCTATCATTTCTTACTAATCGGTCACAATCTCTTTCTAACAAACCTTGTTCCCTTTGCATTTTTTTAAAAAGATAATTTACATATTTCTCTCTTTTTTCTTTATCAGTAGAGTTGACAACTTCAATATCAAAATTTTCACTAAAACCAATTTCTCTTAATCTTTCTTTTATTTTTTCTTTTTTACCAACTAAAATAGGAATTCCTAGTTGACTATTTCTAAAAGCGATTGCAGCTTTCAGAGTATTTTCATCTTCTCCATCAGCAAATACAATTTTTTTTTGTCTTTTTTTTATTTGAGAATTAATTCCTTGCATGATTGTAACTGAAGGGTCAAGTCTTTGTTTAAGTTGTTCTTTATAATTTTCAAAATTTTCTATTTCTTTTCTTGCTACCTTAGTCTTCATTGCTGCTTTAGCAACAGCAATAGGAATTACACTAATTAATCTTGGATCAAAGGTTGATGGAATAATATATTCTTTTCCATAGTGAGGTCTCTCACCACCCATTGCAGCAACTACTTCATCTGGCACATCTTCTCTTGCGAGTTCTGCAATAGCATGTGCAGCAGCAACTTTCATTTCTTCATTAATTGTTTTTGCTCTAACGTCTAAAGCTCCTCTAAAAATATAAGGAAAACCAATTAAATTATTTACTTGATTTGGATAATCTGATCTACCTGTTGCAACAATCGCATCATCTCTTACTTCAAAAACTTCTTCTGGTTTAATTTCAGGATCAGGATTAGCACATGCAAAAATAATTGGGTTTTTAGCCATACTTTTTACCATATCTTTTGTAAGAACACCTTTTGCAGATAAACCTAAAAAAACATCGGCATCACGTATAGCTTCTCCGAGTGTTCTTTTTTTAGTTTCAATGGCATGTGCAGATTTCCACTGGTTTAAATTATCTCTATTTTTGTGTATTACTCCTTTTCTATCTAACATAATTACATTTGAATTTACAACTCCACTGCTTTTAAATAAATTTGTACAAGCCATAGCTGAAGCCCCCGCTCCATTTACTACAACTTTTATATCCTTAATAGATTTGCCCGATATATCTAATGCATTGATAAGTGCTGCTAAAGTAATAATTGCAGTCCCATGTTGGTCATCATGGAATATAGGAATATCTAATTTTTCTTTTAATTTTTCTTCAATAATAAAACAATCAGGAGCAGCTATATCTTCTAGGTTAATTCCTCCAAAACTATTTCCAAAATTTGCAATACTATTAATAATTTCACTCGTATCAGATGTATCTATTTCTAAATCAATAGCATCAATATCTGCAAATCTTTTAAATAATACTGCCTTTCCTTCCATTACTGGCTTAGAAGCTAAAGCACCTAAATTACCTAATCCAAGTATTGCAGAGCCATTACTAATTACAGCAACCAAATTTCCTTTAGTTGTATAATCATATGCTGCATCAGGATTTTTGGCTATTAATTTAACTGGCACGGCAACGCCAGGAGAATAAGCAAGAGCCAAATCTCTTTTAGTAGTCATTGGTTTTGAGGATATAATTTCAATTTTCCCTGATTTACCAACGTTATGGAAATCTAGAGCTTCTTGATCAGTATATTTTTCAATTTTTGACTTTTTCTTCATTTTAAAAATGGATATCTTGTAATTGTCACAAAATTAAGGCTTATATGCAAGATGAACTTAATAGCTTCAACAACAACATTTAGTTTTTTTACGTTAATTAGTCGAATTCTTGGCTATGTACGGGATATATTAATTGCAATTTTTTTAGGAACAGGAGTTATAGCAGATGCTTTTTTTGTAGCGTTTAGGTTACCAAATACTTTTAGAAGGTTATTTGCAGAAGGTACATTCAATGCAGCATTTGTTCCAAGTTATTCAGCCCTGTTATCAAAAAATAAAAAGAAAGCAGATTTTTTTGCAAAAAATATTTTGAATTTACTTTTTTGTGTTTTGATAATCATTCTTTTGATAGCTGAGATTTTTATGCCTAAGTTAATTTATCTTATCGCTCCAGGTTTTTATGATAATCCAGAAAAATTAAAATTAGCAGTTGATCTAAGTAGAATTACTTTCCCATTTTTATTATTTATATGTTTGGCTTCTTTTTTTTCTGCAATACTAAATTCATATAATAAATTTGCTATAGCAGCAGCAGCTCCAATAATACTAAATATTATTTTAATAGGATCTTTATTTTTATCACAGTGGCTTAGACTTCCTTATGCCCCAACACTTTCATATGCAGTTTCTTTTGCAGGTTTGTTACAATTATTAGTTTTATTATTTTTTGTTAAAAAATATTTTAAACTTAAAATAATTTTTAAAATAAAGATTAATAAAAACATAAAATTATTTTTTAATAAACTCCTACCAAGTATTTTTTCTTCAGGTGTAACTCAAATAAATATTTTAGTAGGAACTATTATTGCCTCATTTCAAACTGGTGCTGTTTCATATCTTTATTATGCTGATAGAATTTACCAAATTAATTTAGCAGTTGCTGGTATTGCAGTAGGAACTGTTATGTTACCTCAATTATCACAATTTATTAAAAGAAAAGAAAATAAAAAAATTATTAATTTACAAAATAGATCATTAGAACTTAGCTTATTTTTATCTATACCTGCGTCAGTTGCTTTAATAATTTTATCCAAAGAAATAGTTACTTCTTTATTTGGATATGGTTCATTTGATAACTCAAGTGTAATTAATACTGCTATGGCTCTTACATTTTTTGCTTTTGGTGTTCCAGCTTTTTCAATTTTAAAAATTTTATCTAATTTCTTTTTTGCAAGAAATAATACAAAATTACCTTTTTATCTTTCAATTTTATCTGTTTTTTTAAATATTTTAATTAGTGTTTCTTTTTTTAATAAGATAGGTTTTGTAATAATACCAATTGCAACTTCTATTTCATCTTGGATTAACGTCTTTTTTCATTATTATTTTATCAAAAAGCAAAAAATACATTTTTTTGATAAATTATTTATACATAAATTACCAAGAATTATATTATCAGTAATTTCTATGGCATTAGTGTTGTTTTTTATGCTAGGAATATTTGATGGAAGATTCGAATATAATGAAAATTGGAAATTTATTTATTTATTTATTATAATAATACCTGGTTTAATAAGTTATTTTTTAATTTCAAATATTTCAGGAGCTTTTAAATTTAAGGATATTAAATTAAAATAACTACATTACTATGAATATAAAAAGAGTTTTTTCTGGAGTACAACCAACTGGTAATTTACATATAGGTAATTATTTAGGTGCTATCAAGAACTTTGTAAATTTACAAACGAAGTATGAATGTATCTATTGTGTAGTAGATTTACATGCCATTACTAATAAACATGTTCCAAAAGATTTAAAAGATAATGTTTTAGAAACAACAGCAAGCTTTATAGCTTCTGGTTTGGATCCAAAAAAAAGTATTATTTTTAATCAAGCAAGTGTTTCTGCACACTCAGAATTAGCTTGGATTTTTAATTGTGTATCAAGAATTGGTTGGATGAACAGAATGACACAATTTAAAGAAAAAGCTGGAGCAAACAAAGAAAATGCTAGTATTGGTTTGCTAGTTTATCCAAACTTAATGGCAGCAGATATTTTATTATATAAAGCCACCCATGTTCCAGTTGGAGAAGATCAAAAACAACATTTAGAGTTAACAAGAGATATTGCCATGAAATTTAATAATGATTTTAAATCTGAAGAATTTTTTCCAATTGTTGAGCCTTTAATTTCTAAGGAAATTCCAAAAGTAATGAGTCTTAGAGATGGAACAAAAAAAATGAGCAAATCAGAAGACTCAGATAACAGCAGAATTAATTTAAAAGATGATAAAGATGTTATTATTCAAAAAATAAAAAAAGCAAAAACTGACAATGAAGCAATACCTTCAGCTGTGGAAGGTCTGAAAAATAGAAATGAGGCTGAAAATCTTCTTACAATTTATGCAAACTTGAATCAGCAAAGTTTAGGAAAAACACTTAGTGAATTTGGAGGAAAAAATTTTTCAACTTTTAAGAGAAATTTAAGCGAATCAATCATTGAAATAATTTGTCCCATAGGGAATGAAATAAAAAAATTATTACAAGATCCTAAATTTTTAGAAAATGTATTGAAAGATGGCTCTATTAAAGCTAACACAATTGCAAAAAAAAATATTGTTGATATTTATAAAATATTGGGAATTACAAAGTTAATTTGATAGATTATAAAAAAAATGATTGTAGAAGTTGAAATTACACCCAACCCAGAGACCTTAAAATTTCTACCTGGTAAAAAAGTGTCAGAGATTGGCCCAATAGAGTTTTTAAAAGGTGAAGAAAAAATTGGTATTCCTTTAGCAAAAAAAATTTTATCTTTAAAAGGAATAAACATGATATTTTTTGGAGCAGATTTTATTACTGTTAAAAAAGAAAAAAATCACATTTGGGAAGATTTAAAATATGGAATAATTGCTGAAATTAATGATTTTTATTCAAATGGTAAAGAAGTTATTATTGATAAAAATTTTAAAAAAAGTTCTTCAGAGGATGCTTTCAAAAGTTCAGACCTAATTGTCGATAAAATTAATGATGTTTTGAATACAAAAATAAGA
Source organism: Candidatus Pelagibacter sp. (assembly GCA_002689925.1). Classification (GTDB taxonomy): domain Bacteria; phylum Pseudomonadota; class Alphaproteobacteria; order Pelagibacterales; family Pelagibacteraceae. The sequence goes on along the minus strand of NZIO01000044.1, from coordinate 1,882 downwards.
CCGGCTGTAGCTAGAGATGGAGGTGACATTAAATTTAAAGATTTTAAGGATGGTGTTGTAACTGTTGAATTAAGAGGAAGTTGTTCTGGTTGTCCCAGCTCAGTTATTACTCTTAAAAACGGAGTTCAAAATTTATTATGTCATTATATTCCTGAAGTAAAAAGAGTGGATGCACTATAAAAATGAAAAATGATCTTAAATCTAATAAAAGTTATAGAGATCAACTTATAGATCTTGCAAAATTTTATAATATAGTTGAAGTAAAGAGTTATAGATCTAGCAACAAAAGATTAACAACATCACAATTAGAATTATTATTAATCAAAAATAAAATAAGATTACCAAAAAATGTTTCAAGTGTTAGAGCTTTAAAAAAGCATGAAATAAGAGAAAATTCTATTACAAATGCTTATCTATCTATTTGTTTTATTTTTATATTGGCTGGAATGATAGTAAGTCGACCATATATTAAAAACATTGTAAATGAAGTTAAATTTACTTATACAGCCTCAGAATTTAAAAATAATACCTCACAAACCCCTAAAAAACAAAAGTCTAAGAAAAAACAAAAAAAAATAAAAAAACAAGAATTATCTGATCAAACAGTAAGTTTAAATGCAGAAACAACAATGAATTTATTTGAAGATCTACAATATGTATTGAAAGATATAAGAAATGGTAAAAAAGTTAAGCCAATATATTTAACTAAATTACCTAAAGATCTAAAATCCCTAGGTGATACATCTGAGAAAAAAAAATTATTTATAAGGATTGTTTTGCCCTTAATTCTTGCTGAAAATGATAGGATAAATAAAGATAGAGAACAACTATTTAAAATTTTGAATAAAAATTTTAATACAGTTGGTGAAAGATTGTGGTTAAAAAGAAGATTTAAAGAATACAAAATAGAAGATTCAGACTTATCAGAACTTAAAACAAGAATGGATATAATACCTGTTTCAATAGCTATAGCCCAAGCAGCTAAAGAAAGTGGTTGGGGCACTTCTAGATTTGCACTAGAGGGCAATGCATTGTTTGGACAGTGGACTTGGGGTGACACAGGAATAAAGCCATTAGATAATAATTCTCCTGAAGGAGTAAAGGTATTAAATTTCCAAATACTTAGAGCCTCTGTTAAAGCTTATAAAAATAACCTAAATACTCATTCTGGTTATAAAGAGTTTAGAGAAGCAAGAGCAAAGATGAGACAGGCAGATAAAAAACTAGAGGGTTTAGCATTAATTGATTTTCTTGACAGGTATGCAGCTACAGGAAAAGAATATACTAAAGTATTAGGAGTTATTATTAGGCAAAATTCATTAACCGATTTTGAGAGCTCCGTTTTATTGCCTACAAGACTAGCTAAAGGCGTATCATTATAAGTACATTACAATTCTAAGTTGTAAATCAATTATAAATTACATGAGACTCTATCGTGTGAATGTGTTTAAATATTTACTTTAGTAATTTAAAAATAGGAAAAACATGTCTAAAAAAAATAAAGTGAAAGAACAAAAAAATAAAAAAGTTCTTTCCAGACGTAGTTTCTTTAAAGCAGCAGCAGCTACCGGTGCAGCAGCAACAGCAGCAGTAGCAATGCCAAATCTTGCATTAGGTGACGGTCACGTTACTTTAAAAATGCAAGCAGCATGGCCAAGTGGTGCTAACATTTTTTTTGAAATGGCAGGAGACTATGCAAAAATGGTAGGCGATATGTCTGGTGGAACTTTGAAAATAGATCTTCAACCAGTAGGTTCAGTTGTAAAAACTTCAGAAATAGGAGCAGCAGTAAGTGATGGAAACCTTGATATGGGTCACTGGGTGACAGCATATTGGTATGGTAAAAATCCTGCAGCTTCACTTTTTGGAACTGGTCCTTCAT
>NZIO01000043.1 GCA_002689925.1 Candidatus Pelagibacter sp. | reverse complement strand
TGATTGCGATTAAATCTCTTTGATGTCCCTCCGACGATGCCCTCGTCGGGACTTGAACCCGAGACCTCTCCCTTACCAAGGGAACGGTAAACTATTCTCGAATACTTTTAATAGCTTGATATGACTAGTTATTTGGCGGATTTGTCCAAGGCTAAAACAGCCTGATATAACCAGATATATCGACTTATTATCATTTTGGCTCTAAAATTGGCTCTAATCAGATTTAAATAATCGTAGTGAGCTCCAAGGATCTATGGGTGTCTGGATTACGGAGAAATATAGGCTCTAATTTTGGTAGGGGTTGGAGGGTTATTGGAGAGGCTTCAGGACTTACAAAATTGACCTACGTTTATCAAGAATTTAAGGGGGCTGGAAACAAGAAAACGGCAAAAACTTTGCCGATCAAGTGGGGCCCAACTTCACAGGTAGAGATCCTCAAAGCAATTGAATTTATAAAGCCTCTTGTAGTTGAAAAAAATCTGACTCTTAACGATGCGGCTAGTAGATGGAAAGCTCAATTCATTGGAGATGAGAAAACAGCTCCGAATAAAAACTGGAATGATTTTCTATTAGTTCCTCCACTCAAAGGGAGGTTGAAAACTGATAAGGAAGAGGACAGGAAATATTATGCAGCCTACAAAAAAGAGTCGGCAAAGGTTGACCAGTTTATGGCTACTAAACAGGGGCTATCAAGAAAAACTGAAAAGGATTGGGGTAGAAGAATTAATAGATTCTTAGAGGTGATGAATAGAAAACCCGCACCAAACACAGGCACGCAACTCATAAAACTATGTGCTGAAAATTTTGGGGAGATCGAGCCTGATGAGAAAAAAAGATATTTAGATGCTTGGTGCGAAATCTTGAAATATGGAATCACTAGGCACTCAATGAACGAGAAAAGATGGCAACCCCCTTATGAAAGTTACAAGAAAGAATTAATTGGAAAAAGCAATCGGACTAAAGAAGATAAGTTGACTCCTTATGTAGAGGAATCAGATTTGTTTAACTTGCTTGAGTCCCTTGAATCAAGCAATAAAGAATTATTTTTGGCTACTTCTTTGATCTCTCTCTTTGGTTTGAGACTTAGCGAGCTTGCTGTGCTTACTGTTCAAGATGGGAACTTATATGTTGGTCATATCAAAAAGAATGCGAATACTTCCTCGAGAAAACGGAAACCTAGAAGGGCTTTTGCAATTGACTTAGTAGAGAAACCCAATCTAGGGGCCAAGATTGTAAGACTCTATGAATCGGGACTGATCAAATTACCAAAGCCAGTTCTAACTCAGATTGATAAAGTGCGAGAAAAAAATACATATGGTGATGTTGGACAGGCTTATGTTCAAATACTTGAGAGAAATGAAGTTTGGAAAAATATAGTAAAGAATAATACTGATGTAACTCCTTATTCATTACGGCATAGGTTTGCTCACCAATGCCATAAAGGTTCTACTGTTCCACTCTCAGTTAAGGATGCAGCTGCAGCTATGGGGCATACACCTTCTACTCACATGAATTTTTACTCAAGATATACAACAGAGTTGAGTGTTGCGAAGGCTTTCGAGAGGCATTTAGAGAACAGGCTTGCGGTGTGAATAGGAATTGTGTAAGAAGTAGGCGTTTCAATTTGATTTATCTTCTTGTAGGTATATTGGCAATTGCGAAACCTATAAATGACCATATACCTACACAAGCCAAAGAGTAATTTACATATATAAGCCAACAGCCTTGATTTGAATTTGCGAAATCTAACCAATTTAGATTGTAAATTAAACTAGCAATTGATCCCACAAGGGAATCTCCAATATTAATTGTTCTTCCCCTAGGATCTGGACCAGCTATTACAGAAGCAGCTATACCGCCTAAGACTCTTACAGGAGGTAAGCATTCGATTATGAAAATGAATATTGCCCCCCAAATATATTGATTTGGGATAACTGAATCAGTGAACAGAACTATTAGTCCGGCTATCAGGGCAATGACACCTAAGAAGAACTGTGCTGGAGCTAATAAAATTGCAATTGGTGGAAAAAGCACAAGAGCACACCACCAAAAAATATTAGAACCCATAGCTAAATATTTAACAACTCTTTTCTAGCTAATCTAGTTTGATTAGAAATCACATGAATCCATTATGTGAACAGTTGTTATATATAGAACAGGCTTGCGGTATGAAGACCAATCCAGTCTTTATTTATTTACCAATGATGCATTGATAGGTTTTCTTATTGCCTGAGAATTTTTTCTTTACCCATTTTTGCCCTTCTCTTTCACATTGAGCCATATCTAAGCTTTGTACTTTCTCAAGACCAGTTGAGGTTTTAAGAATTAACCACACACTTTCTGCATTAGCAGCGATAGGAGAGATCATCCCAGCAGTTAGGGCGAGTAGTAAAAAGCGGTTCACAAGCAAATAGCAGATAGTCGATCAGGCCCAGCACCTGTCCAGTTTGCTTTAACTATTGATTTAGCCTTTCTTCGTTGGCAATCTCCCATCGAGGTAGTAGGAATTTGCCATGTGTAAGACCTAGAGTCGTGGCCCTTTGCTTTAATTAAAAGCCAAACTTCTTCTGCATTGGCAGCACTAGGAAGCAGCATCCCCATTCCGAGAGCTAAGAATAAAAAATGGCGCAAGAATCTTTAGATTTCTAGAGACTGTCTAGCTTGTCCAATTAATTTATGCATGAAAACTGTATAAAGTTAATGAAGTCAAAATCCTTCCATAACTTTTATGGACTTATTTATTAAAGTTGAAAATTGTTTATTTGTTTTTTAACTATATTTTTTGCAAAAATTTCTAGCTTTCAAATCTAACCCTTCATTAGCAAGGATAGGGGCTAAGTACGTATATTTGAAGTGAGGATGATTCGTATCTCTAAAAGTAATATTTTTGTTTGGCCCGATTATGTTTTTATAATATAGGTCTCCTTTTAGGGGCATTGAATATTTTGCATACATCTTCCAATCTTTAATACCTTTATATCGAAGAATACCAATTTTCGATGTTTCTAATTCAGCCTCAGATTGCTCTAATTGATCATGCCAACCTCCTGTTATTCTTATATATTCATCATTCTCTACCCCACTTCTAGCAACTTGCAAAATCCTTGGTTCAAGTCTTTCTTCTAATTTTGAAAAATATTCTTTTTTCAAAAAATAATCTTTACATCCTTCCTTTAAAGATTTATACACAGGAACTTCTAAATTGTATTTGTAACCTCGTTTAGATGATTGACCTTTGGATAAAAGTTCATTGCAGTTTTCTTCTTTTAATTTAATTGATTGTTTATCACCCATATTTATTGATGTTTCCCAGTCGGCACAGGCCTTATCTAGCTTTTTCAAATCTTTATAAGCAAAACCTCTGTTTCTGTAATAATTTACGTTTTTATTGTTTAGTTCTATAGCTCTATTAAAATCATCTAAAGCTTCTTTCTTATCTCCAAAATTTGATTTTTCAAGAGCTCTGATATAGTAATATTTTGCATTATCTGGTTGAATATTTATTGCAGAGCTTAAATCCTGAATAGCTTTATTAGCATTCTTTGATAGTGAATAAGTAATACCTCTATTTAAGTAAGCAGAAGCGTCAAAGGAGTTGATTTCTATAGCTTGGGTAAAATCATTTATCGCTTCATTGTAATTTTTTAATTTCATTTTTGCACTTCCTCTAGTCACATAGAAACTTGAACTGATAGGTCCGATTTTTATTGCTTCATTCATATCATTAATAACTTCCCTGTAATTTTTTAATCTTAATTCTGCTAGCCCGCGATTGAAAAAATATCTTGCATTATTGGGGTTTAGTTCTATAGCTCTATTGAAATCATCTTTACCGCTTTTGATTTGCCCTAATCCTCCTTTAGCAAGTCCTCTTACAAAATAAGAGTCTGCTGATTTAGGATTTAATTCTAATGCTTTTGTCAGGTCTTTAATCGCATCAGCTTTGTCTCCATCCAAGCTCTTTGCATTCCCTAAATAATAAAAAATATCCTTGGTTTGAGGATTAATATCTAATGTAGTTTCATAATCTGAAATTGCACCTTTATAGTCTTTTATCTCCACTTTTATATGTGCTCTTAGGAGATAAGCTATTGTAGAATTTGGACTGAGTTCTATTGCTTTTGTAAGGTCTTTAATCGCATCAATGTTCTCTCCAGCTAAGCTTTTTGCATTCCCTAAATAATAAAAAATGTCCTTAGTTTTAGGGTTAATATCTAATGCAGTTTCATAATCTGAAATTGCACCTTTATAGTCTTTATAGTAAAGTTTTATATCTGCTCTTAGGAGATAAGCTGCAGTAAAAACCGGATTAATTTCTATTGCTTTATTTAGATCTATTACTGCCTGATTAAGGTTTCCTGATTTGACTTTATTGATTGCATTTTGATATAAAGTAAAACTATCATCGGCATATGCATTTTCAGTAGATAATAGTACTGATCCCATCAGAATGATATTGCTAGATCCTATTAATAAAGATTGCCCTAATGGCATTAATGATAATGAAGTTGCAATTAATGTAGTTTTTAATCTTTTACTCAATTGAACTCTCTATGTAGGCAATTAGTTTTCTTCTAAATCGGAATGAAAGAAAACTCAACTTTTTCTGTATTTTCTTAATAGAATTTAGTATCAATAGATCGTACACATTTAAGTAAATAGTATAAGAAATTTCAGTTTATGATTTCTTATTCATGAAACTTAGATGTTAGGGCAAGTATTAAGATGAAGGTAACTGTTGAGTTGTGTGAGTGTAATATGAATAAGGTATTTAATTTTTTTTAAGTCATTGATTACATCTAATAAGTTATTTATTTTATTGTTTACTCCTTTGCTTTTTGGTTTGACTTCTCCTTTGAAGGCCGAAATTAGTATGCATAAAGTTAAAGCAGCCCAGCAAAAATTGTTTGTTCTTTGTCAATTAGAACAAGGTTTAGATAAAGCAAAGCTGGAGAGGGAGGCGAAGCTGATTCTTCAGAGTAATGGTATCCCAACTCAATTAACCGAGGATAAAGAGGTGATCGATAGGGCTCAATCACTTTTTGATGGAGCAGGTTGTGATGTATTCCCAAAAGGGGTATACATGTCGGATTGGGCTAAATCACTTGAGAAGGATTCAGAAGAAATCTTTAGCAAGGCAAGTAAAGAAGAACAACAACTTATGAAAGAATTTTCCTACGCAGTATGCAAATACAACAATAAAGACTTCACCCTCGAAGAAAGAGATTCATACATTAATAACGCAGCTTTAGGAGGCTCAGTTGTTTTAGATACTGATAATTTGAAAAGACTTGTTGAAGGAGCAGTTAGTTACTTGAGGAATTTAGATAAAAATACTTGTTCAAGTATTTGAAGTTGTTTATAAGTTGCAGGCTTTCTCTAGTTTATAACGACCCCACGTATATTCCGATGTAATACTCCAAGGACTCCCTTCCCATGAATATCTATTAATAGCATCCATTGGTAAAACAAAATATCTTTCACCTTCAATATTTTTTACTCTTTTCTGCATAGGATGATTTGGTCTGTCTCCATCCCAAAAACCTGTATCGTCAGGACTATCAATATGAGAAAAGGAAGCAACACCTTTAAATCTAGACGTGTAATCTCTACAGTTAAACTCTTCTAGAGTGCCTCTATATTGAGGTAAGTAAAAATTACTCCCATATCTTGTTAGATTAGTTCTACCCACATTCTTCCTTAAATTTCTAGTAACAACATAAAGGCTAATAATGTTTCCTGATGTTTTATTTTTATAGATATATTCATCTCTTCTGGAGAAGTACTTAGGATCCACTTCGGAGCCATGTTTAAAGTTATTAAATGACCAAGGAGCTTTTACATAATTACCAGGAGCAATAGAACCTTGAGGTAAGTCACTCGGCATTGTTAATTGATAAGGGGCTGTAAATGGTGCCTCAGGGTGTGTTTTTAAATTCCTAAATGGTTTATCAATAAAACCTTTTTGTTTATTTAAAAGATAGTTTCTGTCTGATTCTTTCTCCATTTCTTTAATACATAATGTCATGGCTTCAGCTGGCACCAATCCGTTCATAATGTCACTTAAACAATTACTACTTTCTTCAGCTTTTACTTCTGGGATTAAAAATAAATTTAAGTTGATTAGTATTATGTAAATAACTCTTATCATGAGTGGTTTACTGAAATTTAATTATTGAGTTTACCTTAACTTAAAATGCTTTTTAAATAGCTTTTCTCTTTTTGATACTTAATAAAAACTCAGTTTAATTTATTCAATATTTGCATTGGAAAGCTTAGTGAATAAAGATGGTTTCAAGGCTGGTATAACAGGACAAAACTTCGAAGCAAAGCTATCTATCCAAATGTTTTTTGATTCATTGATAGGATGCCATTTCTCAAATAATCTATATTCATTCATATTACGAAAAGCTGCTACTCGCTTTTCTTTGCAATCAATTATCCAGTCTAATCTACTTACATTTACATATCCTTCTGTAGAACCTGTACCAGGGACATTGATGATTTCAGCTGGTTTTGTTTCGCATGAAATAGCCCCTCCAATAGAAGAACTTGAGGTGCCTGATCCTGAGTATGAATTAGACCTTGAAAGATTTAAATCATAGGATCCATTAATCGTCCTAAAGTCATTGCACCTTGTCTTTGCTGAACCTGTTGAATAGCTATATCCAGATGATCCTGCAGTTGGCTCTTGGTAGCTATGTGTAACTTCGACAAGATTAATATATCTTCCATACTCATTTTTAAATTTTACTTTATATAGTTCTGGATCAACATATGTCACCCAATTCAATCCTGGAGGGTCAAAAAAGATCCAGCCAGAAAGCATGGATTTACCTAATTTGTCTTTTCCTTTCCCTGCAGAACAAATAAATGATGTTTGAGGATTATTTCCTGGTGGACATGAATATCCGTCCTTTGATGCAGTTACTTCTTTGTGTCTTCTAACTTTTCCAAGTATTAGATAGTCTGAGTACTTAGCATCAGGAATTGAAGCTTTTACATTCGAAATACTCGGATTAAAAAGAAGTAGTAAACCAATAAATAAGAATCTGCTTTTTATTTTCATAATAAGGAAAGTCTGTCATTAGTAGTGCTTTGACTACACTCATGAGATTGTAGTTCTAGGCTTTTAATGTCAATCAGTATTTAAATTAGGGGCGTCTAAAACTAAACCCAATTGAGTAACAGCGTCTTGGAAGAAATGATTATTATCTTTATTTGTTCCAACACCTTTTATTAATACTATTCTCTCCCTCCTCTTTCCATCATTAGTTTCGTCAGCAGGATCATTTCCGTTAAAGAATCTGCCTTTAACAATTAACGCTTTGATAAAAGGTATAGGAAGTCCAAATAGCTTTGCAAAACCAAGTCGAAATCTAGTTAGGCTCGTAGCATCTATTTCATCAATCATTGGGACTGCCATGTTATCAATTGTCTGCAATAGACCTTTCCAAAAGAATATCCTTTGATTTGTAATACAAATCCAAGAATTTATTTTTCCTATATATGGGAAGTCATAACGTACAGCGGGACTTGTAAACAGGAATTTTTCACCTTCATTAGATTTCCAATCAGCGTCTGAAATAATAGCTTCCACAACATCTTTATCTACAGAATCACTCTCAGACCAATTGCAAACTAAAAATTCTTTATCAAGCAAAGCTCTAGGGAAAGACATTAATCAACTAATCACTATTTCTTAATAATAGGAAACTTTATTGGACCAGTCACTGGCAGTTAATATAAAATCTATATATTCTAGTTAAAGTTATTAAGACATATGATTATTTATATACTTTTAGGCGTAGTTTTAATTGGTTATACAGGTTATGTACTAGGGAGAAATGAAAATAAAAATGTAGAGCAACGAATGGCTAAAGCAAAAGATTTACGTGATAGGAATGTAATAACAGATGAGGAGTATCAATCAGTTCGTAGAAAAATAGTTCTTGATGCATAAAAATAGATTGAGTGAAAATTAGTGTTTCTACCTCTCGTTTACATTGGAGTCATTTGGTTTCTATTTAACAGATATAAAAAAAATCATCAAGAAATTCAAGAAAAAATTAAGCCATGCCTTAAATGGGCAAAAGCTCAAGCTTTACCTATTCCTACAAAACCAAGTCTTATTGAAATGTTCCTAATAGAGAATAGATATTATTGGTATTTAAGATTCCCTTTTGGTTTAATCGTTCCTTTTTTACCTATCACTAAAAAAGTCCATTTCTACAAACAGGAAATCAACAACTTATGGGAAATATGGGAAAGAGAGGGGAGCCCAGGAAAGCAATGATTACATACTAGACATCTTTTCCTGTGGTTAATTTGTATTCTAATAATGTGATTTTTTTTAGTCGTTTCGTTAAAGTAAAATAAAACCTTAGAAATAACAAATTCATGAATACTATTGTAATTATTTTTGTAATTAGTTTCATCGTTTTCTCGTCGACTTTCAACTGGTCTCCTGGAACAGCTTTCTTTAATGATCAAAGTATTATTTATAGATATTATTTAAAGGAATTATGGTTTAGATCTTTTGACTTTACTGGAAAAACAAATCGTAAATATTTTTGGATAGGATTATTGATTTGGATTTTCTTTTCTTTTCTTTTTTCTATATTTGGCTATTTCCTTTACCAGGAATTTAATAACCAGGCACTCATTTTTGGAGTGAATACCTTTTACTCAATAGCATCAATTATTCCTACTTTATCAATTCAAGTTCGTCGTCTAAATGATATAGGTAAAGACCCAAGAAATATTCTTTTAACTCTTATTCCAATATTTGGATCTTTGATTTTATTCTTTTGGTTTACGTATCCTTCTAAACCCTGTGAAAAAGTCGGTTCTAGAAATAAGTTAACTGATCTAGAAAACAAACTTGAAGAACTAAAAAGTTTGTTGGATAGGGAAATAATTAGTGATGATGAATATAAATCAATGAGGAAAAAGACTCTTGGTCTATAGTTTTAGTTAGATAAAGAGAGGACAATGATTTTTTGGACAGGTTATGGAATATTTGCATTTTTAATACCAGTAGCAGCATTTTTAATTGTTTTCTTGATTGGAGGAGGAGACGGCACTGACACTAGTGATTGGCTTTTCTTTTTCCCTTTATTACTTTCTTCTTTGGGATGTTGGTTTTTAGGAAAGAGACTTAACAGCAGGAAGGGTAAAATTCTTATCGATCCTGATACGGGAGAGGAAGTTCTTTTGAGAACTTCTCATTCCTTTTGGTTTATTAAGCTCGAATATTGGGGAGTTGTTTATGGAATTTTATCTCTCATATTTCTTTACGATGCACTTACTACGTAGATATGATTTTCGATTAAACCTCCTAGCAAAGAGTTGTTATATCGAGAGGGTATGTATATAGTGCTTTCAACTGATTCCTACTCTTCTTAACGGCAAGAGAGGCAAGAGAAATCTTGAGGGCTTGAGACTTGGCAGTCTCCATAGAATCAAAAGTCAGGGTTGCTGTTAGTTCCAATACTCCAGTTAATCCTCATGAGTCGTTGTAAATTCGATAAAAAGCAGGGCCTTGTTTTAAGCAAAAAAAGAGACTATGACCTTTATGGCATGGATGCTAACTTTTTGCTTGATTGGATTGATCATGACTTGTTGATAGCCCTAAGAGACCTTGAGAAAAAAGGTGTTGAAAATCCTGTTCAACATCTTCTTAATGGAAGTGTTTCTGGCACCCCTGCTGCCAAGCACGCATTGATTAACAAGTTAAAAGAACTCAACAGCAGCAGCTAATTTATATATCTGTAAAAAAATGCCTGATCAACCAAATTGGTTGCGTACTCCTAACGCTGCCTTGTACTTGGGTGTATCCCCTCAGTATCTAAAAAAGTGTCGTGATTGCTATGACGACGGCTTCTTAAAAGAAGAGGAACATTATGTCTTAGGGGCAAATTTCAATAGTTCGATTCTTTGGAATGTTCAAGAAGTTCTAAAAG
>NZIO01000042.1 GCA_002689925.1 Candidatus Pelagibacter sp. | reverse complement strand
GTCACTAAGAGAAACAGCAATGGACAGACTCGCTCAGGATTATATAGTTTGTTCATACCTATGGAATGGAACTACGAAGGATACATTGATTCTTATGGCATACCTGTATTCGATACACCAAAAAAATCCGTTAAAGGACCTGATGGAGGAAAAATAAACTTAGGTGTAATAGAATATTGGAATAATGAAGTTGAAGGTTTAAAAGACGATCAAGACGGTTTAAATGAATTTTACAGACAGTTTCCACGTACAACTAAGCATGCTTTTAGAGATGAGTCAAAACAATCTTTATTTAATCTAACTAAGATTTATGAGCAAATAGATTTTAATGAAGATTTAAAAAATAGTATAGGTGTTACAAAAGGTAGTTTTCAGTGGGAAAACTCTGAACAAGATACTAAAGTAATATTTATACCAAACAAACAAGGTAGATTTTTAATTACTTGGATACCAGATGTTCAAGTTCAAAACAGAAGGTATATTAAAAACGGAGTAAACTACCCAGGTAATGAACATATGGGTGCATTTGGTTGTGACCCTTATGATATATCAGGAACTGTAGATAAAAGAGGATCAAACGGCTCTTTACATGGTTTAACTAAGTTTAGTATGGAGAACGCTCCACCTAATCATTTCTTTTTAGAATATATAGCTAGACCGCAAACAGCAGAAATATTCTTTGAAGATGTACTTATGGCTTGCGTATTTTATGGTATGCCAATACTTGCAGAAAATAATAAACCTAGATTACTTTATTATTTTAAACGTAGAGGTTATAGAGGTTACGCAATGAATAGACCTGATAAAAAAAGAAATAAATTATCTGTAACAGAAAGAGAGATAGGTGGAATACCTAATTCTAGTGAAGATATAAAACAAGCTCACGCAGCTGCTATTGAAACATATGTAGAACATTATGTTGGTTTAAAAGAAACTGGATATGGTGATATGTATTTTCAAAGAACACTAGAAGACTGGGCAAAATTTAATATAAACAACAGAACAACGCATGATGCTTCGATAAGTTCAGGTTTAGCTTTAATGGCTTGTAATAAGCATAGATACGCGCCAAACGTTAAACGAACATTAAAACCTGTTGATTTAGGTATAAAAAAATATAACAATCAAGGATCGACATCAAAAATTATAAGTTAAATGAATATATATAGTAATACTAATAGTCCTTTTCCAAGCCAAGTAGTGAGCGATGCAGAGAAAGCTAGTTTAGAGTATGGAACGCAAGTTGCTCAAGCTATTGAACAGGAGTGGTTTTCACAAGGTAGGACTAGTGGTAATAGATACTTAACTAACTGGAATAATTTTCATCAGTTAAGATTATATGCTAGAGGTGAGCAGTCAATACAAAAATATAAAGATGAACTAGCTATTAATGGTGATTTATCTTATTTAAACTTAGACTGGAAACCCGTACCTATATTATCTAAATTTGTTGATATAGTTGTAAACGGTATATCTTCTAAAACTTATGATATAAAAGCTTATGCTCAAGATCCAAGTTCTATAAAGAAAAGAACTGAGTACGCTTCAAAAATATATGAAGACATGTTATCTCAAGAATATTTAGATAACTTAAAACAAACTTTAGGTATTGATTTATATCAAACACCTAGTACAACAGTTGTTCCAGAGACACCTGAAGAATTAGAGTTGCATATGCAGTTATCATATAAGCAAAGTGTAGAAATAGCAGAAGAAGAAGCTATATCATCTGTACTTGCTCAAAATAAATATGATTTAGTTAAGCGTAGATTAAACATGGACTTAGCTGTTTGTGGTATTGCAGCGGCTAAAACTAATTTTAATACAGCTGAAGGTATTACTGTAGATTATGTTGATCCAGCTTACATGGTTTATTCTTACACAGAGGATCCAAACTTTGAAGATATATACTATGTTGGTGAATTAAAAGCTATTACAATACCAGAACTTAAAAAAGAGTTTCCAGGTATAACTGAAGAAGAATTAAAAAGAATACAAGCAATGCCTGGTAATAGATCTTATATTACAGGTTGGGGTGATTATGATGCTAATACAGTACAGGTTTTATATTTCGATTACAAAACATATCACAACCAAGTATTTAAAATAAAACAAACAGATCAAGGATTAATGAAAGCTATTGAAAAGCCAGATACATTTAATCCACCAGAAAATGATAACTTTGAAAGAGTATCAAGATCTATAGAAGTTTTATATAGTGGTGCTAAAGTACTAGGAACTAATACAATGTTAAAATGGGAACTAGCTGAAAACATGTCTAGGCCGTTAGCTGATACTACTAAAGTAAAAATGAATTATGCTATTTGTGCACCTAGAATTTACAAAGGTAGAATAGAATCTATTGTAAGTAAATGTATAGGTTTTGCAGATATGATTCAATTAACACATTTAAAACTACAACAAGTAATATCACGTGTAGTTCCAGATGGTGTATATTTAGATATGGACGGACTTGCTGAGGTTGATCTTGGTAACGGTACAAACTATAATCCAGCTGAAGCATTAAATATGTATTTCCAAACTGGTAGTATTGTAGGTAGATCACTTACACAAGAAGGTGATATGAATCCTGGTAAAGTACCAATACAAGAATTACAGTCAGGTAGTGGTCAAGCTAAAATACAAGCTTTAATAAGTACGTATCAGTATTATTTACAGTTGATAAGAGATGTGACGGGATTAAATGAAGCTAGAGACGGTAGTTTACCTGATCGTAATACGCTTGTAGGATTACAGAAGTTAGCTGCTAACGCATCTAATGTAGCTACAAGACATATTGTACAATCTAGTTTATTTTTAACTCTTAAACTAGCAGAAAATATTAGCTTAAAAGTAGCAGATGCATTAGAGTTTCCGCTTACAAAAGCTGCTTTACAAAACTCTATATCAACTTTTAATATTAAAACGTTACAAGAAATTGTTAATTTAAACTTACATGATTTTGGTATATTCTTAGAATTAGAACCAGATGAAGAAGAAAAACAACAATTAGAAGCAAACATACAAATAGCTTTACAAGCTAAAAATATTGATGTTGAAGACGCTATTGATTTAAGACAAATTAAAAATCTTAAATTAGCTAATCAAATGCTTAAAGTAAAACGTAAGCAAAAAGCTAAACAAGATCAAGCTAATCAACAAGCTAACATACAAGCTCAAGCAGCGGCTCAAGCAGAAACTGCAGAAAAAACAGCTATGGCAGAAGTACAAAAACAACAAGCTATATCTGGTGCTAATGTAGAATATGAAAAAGCTAAGAGTGAATTTGAAAAAGATCGTATGCAGTTACAGGCTCAATTAGATCAACAGAAAATGATGCAACAACATCAAAACGATATGGAACTTAAAAAACTAGAAGAGCAAGGTGTAACAAAAAGAGAACAACAAAGAGAAGATCGTAAAGACGATAGAATAAAAATGGAAGGGACACAGCAAAGTGAAATGATTCAACAAAGACAAACTGATAGTCCAGCAATAGACTTTCAAGCTGAATCAGGTTTAGACATGTCTCCTTTTATTTAGTACTAATTATTTAATTATATTATATTATGTCAGAAGTAAAAACAAATGAACCTGTTAAACAGGAAGGTGACTTTAAAATAAAGTCAAAACCAAAAAAGCCAAAACAATTAGGTGACAAAGAACAAGAAATACAAAAGGTAAGTATTAAAGAACCTTTAGTAGATGTAGAACCTAATATAAAAAAGGTTGAAATTAAAAAAGAAGAAGTAAAACAAGAAGACGATGCCATTCAAATCGGAGAAACAAAGGAGGTATCTGTGGAAGAACCATCCGGAGATAGCACAGAGGTGGGAGAACCTGTACAAGAGTCCAACGAGACTACTGAAGGGTTTTCTCCGATCCAAGAAGTAACTGAAGCTGAAGTTAAAGAAGTTGAAGCAGAAGTTAAAGAAGCGATTAGAGATGAAAAAGTACTTGGTAAGCAATTACCTGAAAATGTAGAAAAACTAGTTTCATTTATGGAAGAAACTGGAGGTACTGTAGAGGATTATGTTAGATTAAATGCTGACTATTCTAATGTAGATGAGAAAGCATTGTTAAAAGAATATTACAGAAAAAATAAACCTCATTTAGATTCTGAAGATGTAGATCTTATTTTAGAAGATTTTTCATGGGATTCAGATGTTGATGAGGAAAAAGATATACGCAAAAAGAAAATTGCGTTTAAAGAAGAAGTTGCAAAAGCCAAAGACTATTTGGAAGACTTGAAATCAAAATATTACGACGAGATCAAGATGAGACCGGGTGTTAATCAAGAACAACAAAAAGCTATGGACTTTTTCAACCGTTACAATAAGCAGCAAGAACAAGCTGAGCAATTACACGAGGATTTTAAACTTAAAACTAAAAAATTATTTAGCAACGATTTCAAAGGTTTTGATTTTCAAGTTGGAGAAAAAAGGTATAAGTATAACGTACAAAATCGTGATAAAGTTGCAGAGAACCAGTCAAATATTAACAACCTCATAGGGAAGTTCCTTGATGGAGATGGTAATGTGGTAGACCCAGCTGGTTATCATAAAGCAATGTATGCCGCTGAAAATGTAGATAAAATTGCTAATCATTTTTATGAACAAGGTAAAGCCGATGCCGTAAAGGATGTAGTAAACAAATCTAAAAATCTTTCTAATGTGAAAGCAAGAGAAGGTAATACAGGTGAAGTTTTCGTTGGTGGCTTTAAAGTAAAATCAATTAGTGGTTCTGATTCTACAAAACTTAAAATCAAAACAAAAAAGTTTAACTAATTTAAAATTTATTAATTATGGGTACATTAACTCCACAGTTTGGAACTATCTTACCATCTCAAAAGCAAGAGCTTTTAAATAGCAATTATTTAAAGTTCAACACTGGAGGTGCTAACGATTTTATCCAACAGTATTTACCAGAGGTCTACGAACAAGAAGTAGAGCGTTATGGAAACAGAACGTTATCTGGATTTTTAAGAATGGTCGGTGCAGAAATGCCAATGACCTCAGATCAAGTAATCTGGTCTGAACAAAATAGATTACATATTTCATATGATGGCATGACTGCTAACGGTGCTGGTACTATTTTAACATTAAGTGCTACAGCTGGTCAGAATATGGTTATTTCTGTAAATGACACTGTAGTTGTATTAGATACAGGTACTGGTGCTTCAGGAAAAGCAATTGTTACTGCTGTAACAGCTGGTGGACCTGCTGCTGGTAACATTACAGTACAAGCATGGGACGGCGTTCAGTATACTGCTGCAAACAACTTTAATTCTGGAAGTCTTAAAGTATTTGTTTACGGTTCTGCATACAGTAAAGGAAGATCTACTGCTGGAACTACTGCTGATTCAGTAAGAGTTTCTGTTGATCCTTCTTTCACACAATATGCTAACTCACCAGTTATTATTAGAAACCAATACGTAGTAAATGGTTCTGATATGGCACAAATCGGTTGGGTTGAAGTTGCTACTGAAGACGGTGCTTCTGGATACTTATGGTATTTAAAAGCTGAGTCTGAAACTAGATTAAGATTCGAAGACTACCTAGAAATGGTATGTGTTGAAGGTGAATTAAACGTTGCTGCAGGTGCTGGTGATTATCAAATCAACAAGTTACCAGGTACTGAAGGTTTATTTGCTGCTATCGAAGGAAGAGGAAATGTTGAAGTAGGATTTACTGCTGCAGCTGGTATCGGTGATTTCGATGCTATCCTTAAAAACTTAGATACTCAGGGTGCTATTGAGGAAAACATGCTTTTCTTACAAAGACAAACTGCTTTAGATTTTGACGATATGCTTGCTGGTATATCTGCAGGATTTAACGGTGGTGTTGCTTTTGGATTATTTGAAAATTCAGAAGAAATGGCGCTTAACTTAGGTTTCTCAGGATTCAGAAGAGGTTCTTATGACTTTTACAAAACTGATTGGAAATACTTAAACGATGCTTCTACAAGAGGTGCTGTTACAGGTATTAACTCAATCGAAGGTGTATTAGTACCAGCTGGAACTTCTACTGTTTACGATCAAATCTTAGGAACTAATATCAGAAGACCTTTCTTACATGTTCGTTATAGAGCTTCACAAGCTGACGACAGAAGAATGAAGTCTTGGGTAACTGGTTCTGCTGGTGGTGCGTTTACTTCAACTCTTGATGCTATGGAAATCAACTTCCTATCAGAAAGATGTTTAGTAACTCAAGCTGCTAACAACTTTGTATTATTCAAAGGAGTGTAATTATTTATAAGGTAAGGGCGCTTCGGCGCCCATATACCTTTAACTTATTTAATTTTATTATATCATGACAAAAAAGAAAAAAGAAGAGGTTATAGAACAGCCAGTAGCTGTTGCTGAACCTAAAAAACAAACACCCAAGGTTGTAAAACCTGAATGGGAAGTAAAAGATAGAACGTATCTATTAAGAGGAAATAAAACTCCTTTAACATTAACAATACCAGGAAAACATACAAGAAAACACTCTTTACTATGGTTTGATCCAAAATCACAAAAACAAAGAGAAATAAGATATGCTACTAATATGAGTTCACCTTTTGCAGATGAGCAAAAAGGAGAAGCAACTCTTGGTCACATTATTTTTAGAGATGGTAGACTTGATGTTCCAGCTAAAAATATTGCTTTACAGAAATTGTTAAGTTTATATCACCCTTTAAAAGATAAAATGTATTACGAGTTTAAACCAGTTAAAAATGCTGAAGATGAACTTGAAAACATTGAATGGGAAATCGATGCGTTAAATGCTGCAAGAACAATTGAGATTGATCAAGCAGAAGCAATAATGAGAGTTGAGCTTGGATCAAAGGTTAATTCTATGAGCTCAAAAGAAATAAAAAGAGATTTACTTTTATTTGCTAAAAGAAACCCTCATTTATTTATTGAGTTAGTTAAAGATGAAAACGTAATGCTTAGAAACTTAGCTATTAGAGCTGAAGAAGCAGGTGTTATTTTACTATCTCAAGATCAAAGAACGTTTACATGGGGATCTAATAATAGAAAACTAATGAATGTTCCATTTGATGAAAATCCATATTCAGCCTTTGCTGCTTTCTTGAAAACAGATGAAGGTGTAGAAATCTATAAATCTATAGATAAAAAACTTAATTAACAAGTGATAATAATATAGGGGTGACGAAAGTCACCTCTGTGTTATAATAAAAAAATATAATGGCGGTAAATATAAATACAGTATACACAACAGTCTTGTACATTTTAAACAAAGAACAAAGAGGTTATATTCCACCAGCTGAATTTAATAGTTTAGCAGTACAGGTACAGCAAGAAATATTTGAATCTTATTTTCCTGACGGCAACCAATTAAATCGAGTAAATCAAAACAATACACAAAATGATACAGAGTTCTTTAATATGTTTAAAGACAATGCTTATAAGCTATATCCTTTTGAAGAAGACGCTGTTTTTACTTATGTAACCGCGCAACAAGCTTGGTCTTTAAGCAGTACAAGGGTTTTATATAGAATAGGGGAAATTATTTCTACTTATAACAACAACGGTGCTAATATTGAATCTTTAACTGATTTATTAAGTAAAAAAGAATATTCTATAACAGAAAAATCTAAATTAACTTCTCCCACACAACGCTACCCTATTTCTTATCTAACAAATCTCACAACAACATCAATTGTTGATCCAATACCTTTATTAAAAATTAGTCCTGTTCCAAATTCAGTTACGGCAAACTGTGTTTTTTTACCAGCTAATCCTAATTGGGCATTTACAACAGGCCAATTTGGTCAGTATTTATATGACTCTACAAGTTCTAAAAATTTTGAACTAGATATATCAGAGCAAACAAATTTAATAATGGGTATTTTAAAATATGCTGGAGTTATTATAAGAGATCCTGAAGTAATACAAGTAGCTACACAAGACGCTGCTAAGGTTGAACAAAACGAAAAATCATAATGTCACAAATAACAGAAACTAACGCGCAATATTATCAAGGCTCACAAGGCTTTAGAGGAGATGCAGGTAATACAGCTAATCAAACATTTGCTACTACTTTTAATACTGATTTAGTTTTTGGGAATTATGATCCTACTAATGAAAATTATGCTAAAAACAATTTTAAAGTATACACAAGTGCTACTGGTTTACCAGGTACTTTTACAGAGTATACAGCCGCTTATACAGTAGTTAATAATATAATAACTATAACAGGTAATCCTGGTGCTAATGTTTTTATAGTAGTACAACTTAAAATATTAGATGGTGGTAAGTATGGAACTACTGCTGCAGAAAAAGCTTACGGTGAGGCTGTAGAAGATAACTACGGTGGTTACCAGTATTTAAAACTAAATGATATAGTGAATAACTATATGGTTGGTTATGTTGGTGATGGCAAATTAATTCAAACGTGTAAAAAATCTGATGTTGTTTTCTTTGCTAAAAGATCACTACAAGAGTTTAGTTACGATACATTAAAAAGTATTAGATCTCAAGAACTAACAATACCTAGTAGTTTATCTTTAATTATACCTCAAGATTATGTTAACTATGTTAACTTGTCTTGGATAGATGAACTAGGTGTTAAAAGACCTATATACCCGGCCAACAATTTAACTATTGATCCATACTCTAGTTTATTACAAGATGGAACAGGTGTGCCAACACAAGATAACTTTGGTGAAGATTTAGAAGGAACATCAATTACAGAATCAAGATGGAAAAGTAATAATACTAGATTATTAAATTCTAGTTGGTATTCAGATTTTGAATACTTTGGTTTTGCTAATCAAGATTTATATAGATTAAATGGACCATGGAAT